>JAPLLR010000025.1 GCA_026387455.1 Candidatus Omnitrophota bacterium
ATGCAGTAACAAAAATTACGATATACATAGTTTTTTGGTTAACTTTGCTATTCTTGCTCCGAACCTGGCGCATTCTTTAGCAGTACGGCTATCAGGTGAACCGATTGCCACCGGGCCGTAATGATCACCCTGCGGATCACCGTGGATAATCATACCATGGATGAGCATGGCGTTCAATATACCCAGAATTGTGGTTTCATTGCCTCCGGCTATATTGCCGCTTGAGGAAAATGCCGCGCCCACTTTGCCGTCAAGCTTGCCGTGAAACTTAACCGAATCATCCAGCAGCTTCTTGATTTCAGCAGCCATGCTTCCGTAATAAGTAGGAGAGCCGATGACAATGGCATCATATTTCAATAATTCATCCGGCGCCACCTCCATCACATCCTTCACTGTCGTCTCAACACCCTCGCTGGTTATTCCCTCACCCACAAGCTGGGCCATTTTCTTGGTATTTCCGCTTACCGAATAATAAATAACTATTGCCTTCGCCATCTTTCCCTCCGTCTTCCTATTATTTTTCTTCTACTTTAACTGAGCGAATCCGGCCAAACTGGCCGCAGAGATCGAAGATCATCGTAGGATCCTGCGCTTTCAAGTTCAGCTTAAAATCTTTTCCTACACCTGCCGAATCCGAGCCCATATCGCAGATCTCAATATCCTGCGCAAACTCAATCAGGGAATTCCTGATATCCTGCATAGATGTGTTGTGGGCGTGCAATATAAACTCTAAGCGAAAATTATTATCAGACATCATCTAAGCATCATCACCGACATCGTCCTACCACAGCTGGCTCCTTCCTTACGGAAGGAGAAAAACCGGTCATTCCTGCAGCAGGTGCAAATATTTGTGTCGGAGATATTGCCCTTCTCAACCCCGGATTCCAAAAGCTCGCCTTTATTTATCCTGACAAGATCCAGATAATATTTTCCGCCGGATTTCGTTACTTCATGGGGAAAGAAATCCAAAAACTCTTTTCCCACCTCATAGCAGCAAATTCTAATTGACGGCCCGAAGGTCACTATCAAATTATGCGGATGAGTCCCGAATTTTTCCTGCATCAATTTTATGGTTTTCTCTACAATCCGGACATGGGTACTGCGCCATCCGGCATGAGCCAAGCCTATTGCCGGTGTCTCAGGGTCATAGATAAAAATCGAAAGACAATCGGCAGTAAAAATAGCTAGCGGCAGATTTAATTTATCGGTCACAAAAGCGTCAGTATCGGCGATAGCGCTTTCGTAAGTCAGCGCCCCGCAGCCTGAGTCTTTTCTTGACGCAACCCTGACGCTGTCACCATGCACCTGCTTGGCGCAGACCAGCTTACGATGGTCAATACCTAGCCCGGATAAAAAACCTATACGGTTATCCAGCGCGCCAGCAGTATCCCCATAGTGCAAAGACATATTCCGGTGCGTGCGGTTGCTGAAACCGAAAACCACTTCAGCGCTTTGCGACATCCGGAATCTGCACGGCTTTGTTGCGGGACTTTTCTCCTTTAATGATACAGATCTCATATTTCTTAATACCAAGATGTTTGGCAAGCAACTCAATCACCCGGGCATTGGCCCGCCCGTCCTGCGCAGGCTTGGTCACATAGACTTTCAGGATACCTGACTCAGGCTTTACCAGATCCCGGCTTGCCCCGGGAATAACCCGAACGTTTACAATCATGTGCTCCTTAAAGCAGATATTCCTTCTTGATCCTTGTGACGCTGCGGAAAATATTGGTCTTGACCTCGGGGCATATCCTTCTTAAATCTTTGATGATCTCGGTCATCTTGGTGCGCTTGGAAGTCACAGAATTTGGGCAAGCGCACTTATGATGGGGAAAATCTAGGGTCTTGGCAAACTTGACGATCATATCCTCATCCACATAAGCCAAAGGCCTGATAATAGTGATCTTTCCTCCAAATAGCTCCTGCTTCGGACACATCGCCGAGATCTCCCCCTGAAAAAACATATTCAAAAGTATGGTCTCGATAATATCATCCTTATGGTGGCCGAGAGCGACCTTGGTACAGCCGAACCTGTCCGCCACTTTAAAAAGTGCCTTGCGCCTGTTCCAGGAGCACCAGAAACAAGAGATATCTTTCCTGCTTTTTCCTTTTAGAATATCGATCTTTTCAATGTGATATTTTACACCCAAATTCTGAAAATACCTAGCCAGGATCTTAGGGTGCTGGCAGGGATAACCCATATCTACATGCACCGCGAGGATTTCATATTTTATGGGCACAAACGACCTACGGTCTTCCAAAACTTTAAGCAAAGTCAGGCTGTCCTTGCCTCCGGAGACAGCCACCACGATCTTATCCCCGTCGGCTAAAAGCCCGTAATCCATGATGGCTTTACCCACGCGCTTTGAGATATAATATTCCTGTCCCTGTATTACTGACATTTTACGCCTTTGGTTTCTGACTTTCTAGATATTGGACAAACGCATCCACAACCTCAGAGTTAAATTGCGTACCCTTGGACTTCTCTAAAATATTTATCGCCTCCTCCTTGGAGAGAGCTTTGCGGTAAGGCCGGTCAGAAGTCATGGCGTCGTAAGAATCCGCCACTGCCGCAATAGCCGCAAAAATCGAGATTAGGCCGCCCTTTATCCCGTTAGGGTATCCAGTACCGTCCTGGCGCTCATGATGATCCCTGACCGCGCTTAATCCCGGCTCTAAGAATTCAATGGGCTTAAGAATCTCCTCTCCCACCGTCGGATGCTGCTTCACCACATCCTGCTCTTCCTTGGTCAGCGGGCCGTTCTTATTCAGAATCTCTGCCGGCATCCCGATCTTTCCAATATCATGCAAAGCCGCCACTTCTTCCAAGAGCTTAATATCTTTCTCCGGAAGCCCGAGGCGCTGAGCGATGTGTATGGCGTAATGCGCCACTCTCTCGGAATGACCGCTAGTATATTTATCTTTTGCTTCCAGGGCGCGAATAAGGCTCTTTATGGTCTCGATATAATAGCGCTGTAATTTGCGTTTTTCTCCCATCAACTCAGCGCTCATTTTATTAAAAGCTACGGCAAGCTGAGCCAGCTCATCGGAGCTTTTAACTATAACCTTATGCTCAAGATTTCCCTTACCTAATTCCTCGACCCCCAGCATCAGGCTGTTTATCGGCCGGGTGATGGAGCGGCTAAAAAACCAACCTAGCAATAATGAGATAAAGATACCCAGGATCAATATGCCCAGAAACATCCGAGTAAGAAAAAGCTTCATCGCCAAGATTGATTCGGCTTTCACGTCTAGGCCGATAATGGCTATAGCCTTGCCATCCTTATTATAGATAGGCGCGTAAGCCGACTGAAAGACTCCCCATTTATCCTGAGTAAATTTATTGTCAACGCTTGGGCCGTCAAAAGCCACGCGCATGTCGGGAAAATTCGAGACATCATAAGCCTCACCACAACGGGCATGAGCCTTTCTCACGTCTCCGGAATCCACCAGAAAAAGCCAAATATCCGGCTTGTCAGACTTAACCATGGTATAGACGCTATCAATCAAGGGGCTGGTATTCTTAAGCTTAAGTAAGCTCTGTTTTATATCCTGGAAAACAGCAGTGCTTTCACTGGAATGCTCCGGCTTGATCAACTCAAGCTTATCAGCTTCGATCTTAATACTCATAATCCTGGCCATGCCGATCATCCGAAGCTTTAGCTCTCTTTCCTGCAGATAATTCACCCTGCGATATATCGCGAATATGCTCGAGGTAAGCACAACGACAAGAGAAACGATCAACAGACTTAATTTCAACCCTAAGCCGAATTTTCTCATAAATCAACTCCTTCTTTTTGCATTAATTCCACCGCGTGCAAGACATCTTCTGTAGTGACTGCCTTAATACAGGCGAATTCCTTTACGCAATTATGCGCCAGGCACTCCACACACCCGACATCTTTATGTATGACCTTGTCCCTGGTTCCGGATGGCCCCCATCGCTTGGGGCTAAGGCCGGCCTGACTTCTGCCGAATACGGAAATTACAGGCGTGCCCACGGCACAGGCTACATGCACCGGACCCGAATCATTAGAAATAAGCAGCCGGCAGCGCTTAAGCACGCCTGCCAGATGGGCTACAGAAGTCTCACCAGCAAGATTCACCGCCGGATGACGCATGTTCTTAACCACGCTATGCGCCAAAGCCGCGTCCTTTTGCCCGGCGACTATAACAACCTTAAAACCTGATTTCTCTATTAAGCTGTCCGCGACCCGGGAAAACCGCTCATTAGGCCAAACCTTTGAGGGACAGCTTGCTCCGGGATGAATTGCTAGAAGCTTGTCGCTTTCCTTTATTCCCTGCCTGATAAACAATTCCCTGACCCAGGCTTTAGTCTCCGGACTCACCCCCATAAATAACTTCTTTTCCTTAGGATGGATGCCAAGATAGCGCACCAGGTCCAAATTATACTCTGACTCGTGTTTCTCGCCCAGCTGCTTGATATGCCTAACCCTGTCGGTAAGCAGATAACTCATCTTGCGGTCATAACCCACCCTACGCTTAATACCGGCAAAATAAGTCACCAAATGCACCCGGTTAGTGGGATGCAAAACAATGGCCAAATCAAATTTCTTTTTCTTAAGACTTTTCGAAAACTTTATCGAGTGGCCCCAACTCTTATGTTTTACATCCTTGTCATAAATGATGGCCTCATCCACATAAGGATTAGCTTCTACTATTTCTTTCGCGCTGGGTGAGACCATCATCGCAATATAGGCCTGAGGGTAGGCCTCGCGCAGGACGCTAGCCACCGGAGTGGACAAAAGCACATCCCCGATCCTATCCGTACGCACGATCAGGATCCGCTTATATTCAAAAGATTTTTTAGGGCGTGAATTTTGATTATCGGAATTTAATAAATTATTCGCCTGGCGCAAGACATCTTCGACACTTATCATCTTGAGGCAATCCAGCGTCCCGAAACGACACTGCGCCTTCTCGCACGGACGGCAGAATATTTCTTTCTTAATTACCGCGCTTCTATCTGACCACGGCCCGTATTTCACATCGTTTGTCGGCCCGAAAATCGCCGCTACCGGGACATTCAGGTAACTAGCCAGATGCAAGACCGCGCTGTCATTGGTGATAACCAGACTTGCTTTTTTGATCACCGCCCCAAGCTGGGAAAGGTTAGTCTTGGCGCAAAGATTTAAAATCCTTGCGCCGCAAGATTGCCTGATATATTCGGCAACCTGCATATCCGCGCCGTCTCCCACCAAAACTATTCTTTGCCCCTGCTCAAGAAGCCTTAAAGCCAGCTCAGCGAACCTATCTTTGGGCCACTGTTTGGTATGACTTCGCGCTCCCACGGCCATAATGACCAGCTTATGATCTTTGCTTATGCCGACTTCATGCAAGAGCGTTTGAGCGTAAACTTCATCCTGGTGGCTGATAAATAAAGCCAGGGACTTATGCGCAATGCGCAGGTACGGCACCGGAATCTTGCTTAAGTGCCTGTCCTTCATATGCAGCGAACTTTTCCTGCTCTTTAAAAACGCGCCTACCTTGTATTTTGCCGGCAACAGCGCTCCGTAAAGAGTATTACGCAGATCCACCACCAGGTCAAAATCTTCACTTTTGAGCTCATTGAATAATTTTCTGTTATCTTTGAACCCGGCATGCTTATCAAAAATGATCACCCGGGAGATAGCAGGATTATTCCGGAACAGCTCTTGTGGCCGTTCGGCTGTCATCACCGTGACTTTTGAACCGGGAAAATTTTCAAACAAAACATCCAATACCGGCAAAGTCAGAATTGCATCGCCTATATTGCTAAGAGTTATAAATAATATCTTCTTAATCATAAGGCCCTTCCTTTATCGGATGGGAAGACCTACCCCCGTGGGGTAATTTTATATGTCCCAACACATCCTCAGGAGTGATCGCCTTCATACAACGGTTATCCTGACAATGAACCTCATAGCAGGGAATAACACAGCCTACTTCTTTCTGAAGCACCACGACATTTTTATCCGGGAACGGCCCGGTGATATGCTTTGAAGTCGGCCCGAAAATGGCAATGATCTTCTTTGTGCCCACGGCATTGGCAATATGCAACGGACCAGTATCAGCAGTAATAAACACATCCAGGCGCTTACACAGCGCTCCCAGCTGCTTGATGTTCAGCGCTCCACAAGCAAGCACTGGCTTCTGATGCATCAGGCCTTTTATCTCATTGACCAAGGTGACATCAGACACACTTCCGGTAATAATCACCTTTGCCCCAAACATAGCGATGATCTTATCCGCAAGCTCGGCCCAGAATTCTTTAGGCCAGCGCTTAGGTATCCAGTTCCCCCCGGGATTAAGCGCTACCAGAAAATCAAATTTCTTTATACCGTTTTTCTGCAGGAATTCCTCTACGGCCCCAGCGTCTTCTTCGCTGAAGAAAAATTCTAAGTACCGATCCTCAATTCTAAGGCCAGCCTTTTCCAAAACATGTAGATAATAATCTATACGGTGCACCGTATCCCTGCGCAGGGGTTTGATTTTTTTAGTCAAAAGAAAGCCGCGCTTCTTAGTGTGGTGGCCGATGCGCTCCGGTATATCCGCAAGGCGGCAAAGCAGCGCCCGACTAAAAGATCGGTGCAGAAGAAACACCGTATCAAACCCCCTATTTTTTAAGAGCCTGATGAAGTCCAGCTTAGCCATGATCCCCTTATGCCGGTCCTTCTCATCGAAAATAATTATCTCATCCAGATGCGGGTTACCTTTAAGTATCTGGTAACAACGGCTGGGTATGGCGCAGGCGATGAAGCTATCGGGGAAATTCCTGCGGATATTGCGTATGGCCGCGGTAGAAAAAAGCACGTCGCCAAGCCAGTTGACATTAAAAATCAGAATACGCTTCTTATCTTTGATCATTTATTACGCTTCTTTCCTTTAGAAGGATGGTAATATCCGCTTGCCTGGGCCCATAATACAATGCCATCTCCGGAATTAGTGCTGATACGCTGTCTTTTCAGAGCAAACAGATCGTCATTGGCGAACTCTTTCCCGGGCTTAGTAGCCACCGCCATTTTATACCCAGCCCCCTTTACCAACTCTTTCATATGCTGATCAAACATCCCCTCTGGATAGCTAAAGGCAAGAACTTCGCGCCCCAGTTTCTCTTCTAATATCTTTTTAGAATCAAAAATTTGCCGGCGCAACTCCTTTTCCGTCTTCATCTTATATAAAGGATCGGGCCCAATGGCGTGGCTACCGATAATTACCAATCCCGAATCCTGCATCTCTTTAATCTGACCCCAGTCTAGCCGGTCATTAAGCGAGCGGCCTACTTCCGAAACGATGATAAAAATAGTAGTAGAAAACTGATACTTTTTTAATACAGGGAAGGCGTAGATATAATTATCCTTATACCCATCGTCAAAAGTTATAGCCACAGTCTTAGGAGGAATTTTCTTTTTCTCTTCCAAAATAGGTATCAGCGAATCTAAGCTCACCACGTTATAATGATGCTCTTTTAAGAAGCGCATCTGGCGCTCAAATATCTCAGGCGACACGATCAAACGGTTGCGCTCCTTGTCACTTACCGGGTTAACCGAGTGATACATCAGTATAGGAACCGCATACTGCCTTGAAAGAAACAAGCCGCCTGCCGCGACAAAAGCCGCTAAGCTTAAAAAAACAGCGATTATTCCAAAGATTATCTTTTTGTGTTTAGACATTGCGCATAAACCTCTTCCGTCTCCCTGATCATCTGCTCTTTTGAGAAATGCTCACGGATAAACCTCCGGGCATTATCGCTAAGATATTGCGCCTTGTTGTTATCTTTAAGCAAAGCTACTATCGCCCGGGAAAGTCCGTCGCAGTCAGCCGGCTCGGCTAATAATCCGGTCACGTCTGCCTGAATAAGAGTACGGATCCCCCCGATATTCGAGCCCACCACCGGCACACCCGCAGCCATGGCTTCCATAAGCGCTAAGCCTAACCCCTCTTTTAAAGAGGGCATGACAAAAACATCCATCACTGAAAGCATATTTTGAGTTCCCTGCGCCTCGGGCTTAAAAAATACACTTTTACTCACTCCCAGCTCATCCACAAGCTTCACCAGATTTTCTTTTTCTTTCCCTTCGCCGCAAATAAGCAATTGTGCATCCGGCACTTCTCTAAGCACCTGCAGCATAGCCCGAATAAGATATTGATGCCCTTTGACATCGGAAAGCCGGGCTACTATACCGATCACCGGCCCACTGCCTAGGCCTAAATCAATTTTTACCTGATGCCATGAACCGAAACTTCCGGAGGAAAACTTTTCCACATCAATACCGTTATGGATCACGGTGATACGCCCCTCATCCACTTTAAAATCATGCACCAGGTGCTCTTTCACCTGCTGGCTGATGGCGATAGTCTTATCCCCCCAACAGGGGAATAACCGGCGTAAGAGACGCCTTTTAAAATATCCGTGACAGGTGTACACGTGAGGGATATGCGCTCGCCGACTAAGCAATGTCGCCAGAACCTGGGTGGTGCGGCTGTGTGAATGGATGATCTGAATATTATTTACCTTGATGATTCCGGACAAAGAAAACTCGCACATGATGATCTTGGGGCTGATCTCTTTTTTGGTCTTAATCGGTATAGGAATATAACGGATCCCTTCCTTAATAAACTCATGGATCAAGCTTCCGCCGCTTGAGGCAATGTAAACACTGTGGCCTTTTCTTTTTAATCCACTGGCAAGAGTCAGACAATAACTAGTAATCCCACCGATATTTAAGTGATTAGTGATATAAAGTATATTCATTATAAAAGTCTTTCTACTGCCTCGAACACTTCTTCCACAGTTATTGATTCCATGCATTTTACGGATTTGCATTTCGGCTTATAGCAGGGGCTGCAGGGAATATCACTTTTGAGCACCCGGGATTTCTTTGCCGCAGGTAAGTGCCTGCGGGAATCTGTCGGCCCGAAAAGTGCCACAAACGGCGTATCCATGGCCGCTGCGATATGTAAAGGCGAGGAATCCGCGCAAATATACACCGCACATTTTTTTATCAGGCAAGCCAGCTCATTCACGCTAGTCTTTGCGCAGGCATTTATGGGTTTCGAGGACTTTACCATATTCATCACGCTGTTAGCCGCGGGCAGATCAAAATCAGTCCCCGTCAACACCACCCGGATCTCTTTAGGCCCCAGCAAATCACAAATCCTGGCGATATTCTCCAAAGGCCAACCCTTGGTTTCCCAGCGCGGGCTGGCGCTTAAATTTATCCCCACCAGCTTCTGGTTGGCGCTTAGCCACTGCGCGCTCAAGAGCTCATCCATAGATTTTTTGTCTTCTTCTGTAGGCCATAGCTCCAGATGATTATTCTCTAATTCAATCCCCAGCGGCTGCAAAATCCTGAACTGATGCGTGACCGGGTCAACCGCAGGCTGATCATCCTTAACCCCTTTGTTTAAGAGAAATCCGTATTTCTTATTTTTATATCCGTAGCGATTAATACAGAGGGTTAGAAAACTGAGCAGATGGCTTTTGCGATTATTCTGCAGGTCGATTACCATATCGAAATTTTCTTTGCGCAAGCGCTCACCCAGCCTCCATATTCCTTTTAGGCTCAAATCATTATTTTTTAAATCCGCAACTACCAGCTCATCAATAAGAGGAGAACGCAGAAGCACTTCCTTTGATTTTTCGCCCACCAAAAAAGTGATCTTGTAATTTTGCAAAAACCTCTCCCGGATAGCCCGCATAGCTGCAGTCGAAAGTATCAGGTCTCCGAGAGACCCGAACTTTATGATCAGGATCTTGAAATTGCTCAAAGCGTCTTTATATACTTCGATGGTATTCTTCACCATCAGCTCAACGTTGTATTCTTTCTTTACTTTCTCATAGGCACACTCAGCTATGGAGCGCGCGAGCTCTAAATCCTTAAATATCTTTATCGCGGCCTCCGCCATACTCGAGGGGTCAGCCGGAGGCACCAAGAGTCCATTCTTGCCGTTTTCAATAATATCCACCACTCCACCCACTTCCGTAGCTACCACCGGCACACCCGCTGCCTGCGCCTCCACCACCACCCTGCCAAAAGCCTCATGCGTAGTAGTGGCCAGTACCACCAGATCCAGATGAACTAATATAGCCGGAATATCCCGCTGCGTACCCAGAAACTCCGTACAATGCGTAAGCCCAAGCCTGCGCACCAGAACCTGCAGCTGCTCCTTATAGGCCTCACGCGAAGCCGGAGCATCGCCCACGATCCAAATCTTGATCTTGGGCACAACGCGAGCGACTCTAGCCATGGCCTTAATAAAATACAAGTGGCCCTTAAGCGGAGTGATCCTACCAATTATCCCGATATTGAATTCATCTTTTCTCTTTGTATCCGGGCGGATGTATTTAAATTTCTCAAGGTCCACGCTGCGCGGTATCAGCCGGATGCGCTCGTAAGGAACCTTAAAGTCATCGATCATATGCCTGGCAATCACGTTGCTGAGCACGATCACCCGCTTTGCCCAGCCCATCACAAAGCTAAACAGATGCAAGGTGTAATAGCCATGACAAGTAGAGATATAGATCGCGTTCGTCCTTCGGCAGGCAAAATAAGCTACCCACGCCGGAACACGCGAACGCGCATGCACGATCTCGATATTCTCTTTTTTGATGATCTCGACTAAACGCGGCACCATCGCATAAATAGCAAAAATTGATTTCTTATGCACCGGGAGATTATAATGAATCACTCCGGAGGATTCCAGGTCTTTGACCAATTCACCTCCGGCAGAGACCACTACAGCCTTATGACCGTACTTGACCAAATACCGGGCCAGATCCACTGTTCCCCGCTCCACACCTCCGACATTCAGCTCCGGTAGAATTTGTAAGATATTCATAGCAATTTCTTTAATCTTTGGCTGATCAACAGCCGATCTTTAGGCATATGCGCCTCAGGCTTATCAGTCATTAATTGCACTAACCTCTTTGACAATTGCCCGGCCGGAACCAGATATATATATTTTTGTTTTGCAAATTCATCAATGAATCTTTTGTGTTTATTGCTTAAGCCCTCTGATTGAAAAACTACCGTAATTTTTGCGCTTGCCACCGCCTCGCAAATCATGGAGATACTTTCCGCCGAACTTACCACAATCCTGCTTAATCCCAATATCCCGCCCACTGCCTCAGGGATATTCAACTCATTTGCGATGACCACCAGTTTTGCCCGAGGGTAATCACGTAGCTCATCTTTCACCACTGCCTCTGCTTCTTTTGAGGTGCGCCGGGAGGTAGTGACTAAAATATCCGCATCAAGCGACTCCGCCGCAAGCTTAACCTGCCTTATCACTTCCCGGACCTCCTCTTTCTTTAAAATAAATTTCCGCGCATCACCTCCGAGAAGTAGCCCTATATAATAAGCTGAAGGCTGAAGACTCAACTCTGAGGCCTGGGCGAGATGACGCGACTGATCCCTCAAATATTCCCCGTCAATAAGATTAAGCGCTCCTTCGGTGGCCAGGACGTTGGCGACTTTCGGCGGATGATCGTGCCTAGGAATGATAGCCAAAGAAAAACGCTTTACGCTCATCAAGCCCGGCCGCATTAAAACCACAGACCTAGCAGTATTCGCCCGGGAGAGCAAATAATTAACAGGCGCAAGGCTGGAACCGGCGGAGATGATTATATCCGGATTTTCTTTCATAAAGCTCTCTAGGCTTGCCTCATTAAGAGTCTTCTTAAGGCATAACAAACAACCCTGACAGATATATTTCCCGGACAACAAGCTGCTAAACGCAAGTACGGCCTGGGATAATTTATTCTTAAATTTCACTTCTACGGTGCGAACATTGGCTTTTATACCGGAAGCCTGCAACTCTCGAGCAGCCAGAGCCGCTACTGCCTGAGACTGCCGAAGATGCCCGGTTTTGCCATCATTTAAAATAAGGATATTACGCTCCTTTGAATATTTCCAGATCTTATAAGTCCACATATATTCGCGCGGATACTCGGCGATCAAACGTTCGTATACCGGCATCAGCCGTAATAGATTCTCCCGCACGTCAAAATCCATATTCCCGCTCTTGGCCACCTCAAAAGGCGGCTTAATAATCACTTTCGCGTAAGGGCCGTTGATGCGCACATGATATGCCGGCAAAATCACTGAGTCATATTTTAGTGCCAGCCTCAGCGCTCCGGTAGCCATGGAAGCCTCTTTGCCAAAGAACTTTACCAGTACACCGTCTCTTCCTCCCTGGTCCACGGTAACACCTATTGATTCATTGCGCTTTAAAACTTCAATTAGCTCACGAGTCTGATTCTGCCGGTGCAGGATCTTGCAACCCTTGAGACTGCGGTAATGGTTAAGCAGCTCGTTTAACCGCGGATGCCTTTGTTCCCGGACCACGAAATTAAAAGGAAATCCCAAATTAGAGCAGATCACATTTGACAGCTCCCAGCTTCCGGCATGCACGGCAAGAAATATCACACCCTTGCCTTTTTTAAAAGCCGCTTCGATATTCTCTCTGCCCTCCACTGTGATATATTTAAAAAGGTATTTTTCATCTATCGACGGAATGAGAAAGATCTCGATAAAATTCTGTCCGAAAGCCCGATATGACCCCTTAGTCAGCCGGCAAATTTGGGCATGACTAAGCTTATTTCCCAACGCGCGCTTGATATTGGCGTGAGCAATGGCCTTATGCTTCAGGTCAAAATAATACAATAAATCGCCCAGCCGCCTTCCTAGAAAAAGGCTTACCCCCAAAGGCAACATGCGTACAAATGGCCCGAGCGCTTTAAAAAGAATATAGCTTATGTAATCGATTGCGGAATCCTTGCTCATCTTTTAATCTTAGTCGGATCCTTAATATAAAGAGACTTATGCCTTGCGGGATAGATTCATCCGGGGAAATCCTTGCTGCGTCTTTTTCGGTGGTGATCACCGTTTCCACTGCCTTCACCCGACAAAGCTCAAAGATTTTCGAGAAATCCTGAGAGCCATAATTATAGTGATCAGGAAATCGTAACGCTGCGGCGACATTGATCCCCTGATTTCTTGCCAGTTCTTCAAATGAAGCCGGGTCACCTATGCCGCTAAAAAGAACGGCTGGTTTTCCTCTGAAGACTTCGGTGCCAAATAATTCTTTAGGAGAGCCAAAAGCATAAAACCCCTCTGCCTGATGCTCTGATTCAAAAACTGCGACTTTCGGGCATAATTTCTCCAACTTGGCTTTCAGGCTCAGGGTGTCCGGATTTAAGTTTACCTTAGTCAACACAAATATATCAGCCCGGCATAAAGAAGAAAGAGGCTCACGCAATAATCCACGCGGAAGCATATGTTTATTACCGAATGGATTAGCCACGTCAAGGGCAACAATTTCCAGATCTTTCTTTATTCTCCACTGCTGAAAACCGTCATCGAGCACCACGGTATCTACGCTAAATTCTCTTATGGCTTTGTTTATGCCGCGGACCCTATCAGCATCCACCACCACCGGGATATCCCCAAGTTTCTGAGTGAGCATATATGGCTCATCCCCCATACTATTAGCGGTGCCTTGGTGACTTGGTACGCCTGCGCTTTGCGCAAGCAGGGTAACTCTTTTGTATCCTCTACTTATTACTGCCACTTTACGGCCTTGCGCCTTAAGTTCCCGGGCAATATACTCAACCAAAACAGTCTTACCTGTGCCGCCCACAGTGATATTACCAACGCTTACCACCTTGCAATCCAGGCGCTTGGCTACCCGGCCCTGAAAAAAGATCATCAGGCGGATAAACAGCCAATAGACAAGCGATAGGAGAAACAAAAACGCCCTGACTATCCCGGCCATGAACCCTTTTTCACAGCCCGTAGCTATATTATATAGATAATTCACCATAGTATTTTAACTGTTTATTTTACCACAAGCGATAAGGCTTAAGCAATATAATTATCAGGCAGGAAAGTCTTTATTACACAAAGGGATAGGTTATTTTTAGTTAAACCAGCGAAGGTCAAGAATCGTGGGAGAGAAAGGAAAGATTACGGTCAATAAACTCGATAATTTTCTGCTGAATATCATTCGGCATATGTACAAATTCAACGCCAATACCCGGATAGGCATGCAACTGCACCTGCTTATCCGGAAGCCACACCACTTTAGCTTCCAGCTCAAGCTCTTCATTCTTAGGTGGCAGTTTCATCCTGATCATCACGTCATCCCCCAGCTTAAACTTGTCACAACCGAAGATATAGGCGCCTATAGCGCTTAAGTTTACGATGTCCAGTTTAAAGCATACCGGACTTAACTCATTTTTAGCTTTAAGCTCCACTTTTATATCAATAGGCAAGCGCTTGAAACGGCGACGCAGCTGCATCTTCTTAATATTCTCGATGATCTTATCTTCCTTAAAACTTACCACTGCCAGCTCTTCAGTCGCGAATATATCAATTGCCCGATCAAGCCCGGAAATGGAGAATACGTTCTTTAGATGCGTCGGGAGGCTGGTGAATTTCATCCTTCCTAAGGCATTGGTCAGCTCTTTGTAGGCCAGGACGATCGCCGAAACCCCGAGGTAATCAATAAAACTAACTTCCTCAAAATTAAGCAGGATATCCAGATACCCGTCACGCACGCACTGCCCCACCACCTCCACCAGCTGGGCAGAGTCCACGTCAATGCGACCGGCCAGGTCCAAAATGATCACTCCCTCAACTTGCCTTGCTCTTATCTCAGGCATCAGGATAATTTAACTTCGACAACCGGGTTGCCTTCAATAGTATTATGCACCGGGCAATTCTTAATAAACTGAAGTAAAGCGAGGCACCTACGCTCATCCAACACAATACCTTTTAAATCTATAGCTACATCAATGCGCCCAAAACGCATCGGCGGCTCCTTAGTGAATTCCGCTTCCAGGATCACGCTGAAATCCTCAAGACCAAGCTTTGCGCCCTCCGAATACTTACGGATATACACCCCAATACAGCTGCCGAGGCTGGACAGCAAAATATCCGGAGGAGTCATGCCGTCATGGCCCTTGGCGTCAATACTGAATTCATGGCCCCCGGACTTAACCTGAAAAATGAGATCCTTTTTGTGTTGGATATCAACGCGATACATAGATTAATATTATCACAAACCGCTAGATTAACAATAGACCTATCTCGCGGGCGTTCCTCAGTGTAGCGCCCTGATTCTGCCAGATAAGCTTTTGAGCGGCCTCGCCTAACTCCTTAGATCTTTGACGGTCTTTAAACAAAAACTCGATATTCGCCTGTAATTCCTGTGCATCATTGACCATCACCGCAGCCTGGTGCTTCAAGAAAAGATCGGTAATATCCCGAAAATTGAACATGTAGGGCCCAAAGATTATCGGCTTAGCAAGCGCCGCAGGCTCCAGGATATTGTGCCCGCCTTTTTTGATCAGGCTGCCGCCCACGAAAACCACGTCTGAGATATGATAGAAATTAATCAGCTGGCCGATAGTGTCCAAGATAAAAACCGGGCTATCGGGCTTAAGCGCATCAATTCCGATCCGGGATACCCGCATGGATTCCCGCCCCGCCTTCTTAATTATGCCGAATATTTCATGAGCCCGCTCCGGGTGACGGGGCGCGATCATTAGCCGCACTTCAGGCATAGCATTAGATATCCCAACGAAGCAATCTAAAATAATTTTCTCTTCTCCCGGGTGGGTGCTGGCAGCGATAAGTAATTTCTCCTCAGGCTTAAGCCCAAGCAATAAACGGCTAGCCCCAGCAGGCTCGGAACTAACCTTGGGAACAATATCGAATTTCATATTACCGGTAACTTTTATCTTGTTGGCTAACACACCAATCGCCTTAAACCGCAAAGCATCCACATCCGTCTGCACGCAAAACATCCGGATCTTTTCTAAAGTGGATTTAAACAAAAAACTCGCTCTCAGATACCCCTTAAAAGATTTATCCGAGATCCGACCGTTAACGGTGATCATAGGAATATTTTTCTTGTAAAGACAACGGATGAGGTTCGGCCAAAGCTCAGTCTCGGCAATTATAAATAGCGAAGGATTGATCCGGTCGATCACCGACCCTACGATCCAACTTAAATCAAAAGGTAGATATGTTACCAGATCCGCATCTTTGGCTAAGTTTTTTGCTATTTTATTTCCGGTGGGAGTGATAGTGGTAATGACAAAACTTTTCCTTGGATATAGCGAGCGTAATTCCGTAATCAACCCGGCGACAGACGCGGCCTCCCCAACACTTACCGCATGCACCCAGATAGGTCGGTCCAGTAACAGGTTCTTAGGCAATTTCCCAAAGCGGGCGGAAAATCCCTTATGAAACTTGCCTTTAAATAGGTAAACAGGTAAATTTATCAAGGCAAAAAGTAAAAATACTAGATTATAAATGATAAACATTTTTATGCGTGCGGATGCGCCTTGTCGTAAACGCTCTTCAGCCTTTCAGTAGTCAGATGCGTATAAATCTGGGTGGTGGATAAATTAGCGTGTCCCAAAAGCTCCTGCACTGTCCTTAAATCCGCCCCGCGGTTCAACAAATGCGTGGCAAATGAGTGACGCAGGGTGTGCGGCGAGATCCCCTGCTTTATCCCGGCGATCTTTATATATTTATCCACTATCCCGCGCACACCGCGGGTAGTGATACGCTTGCCATGCTTATTCAAAAACACCGCCTCACTTTGTTTAATTCTCTTATCCAAATATTTCCTAATGGTGCTGATAGCTGCTTCCCCTATCGGAACCACTCTTTCCTTCTTGCCTTTTCCGAACACCTTGACGATCCCGCCGATAAAATCAATATCCTGCTGGCTTAAGCCCACCAGCTCTGAGATACGAATGCCGCAAGAGTAAAATGTCTCGAGAATCGCCCGGTCGCGCAGGCCCATCTCATCATGATCACTTTTAGCAAAAGCGGATTCAATAAGTTTCGCCGTCTCCTCTTCAGTCATAAACTGCGGCAGGTGCTTATCTAACTTGGGGCTTGAGAGGATCAAAATTGGATTGTTCTTGACCAAACCTTCACGAGTCAAAAACCTGAAAAAGCTCCTTAAGGTCGAAAGGTGGCGTCCGATGCTGCGGTTACCCAGGCTCTTCTCTTTCAGCACCGCCAGATATTTTCTTAAGGCCAGGTAATCGATTTTACCGATATCTACTTCGCCGATATATTTATAGAAGTCTTCAAGGTCAAGGCGGTAATTGAGAATGGTGTGAGCGGAGTAGTTCTTTTCGATCTCCAGATATCGTATGAATTTCTCAATATACTTTTCCAACTTCACTCCTCATGGCGGGTGGGCTTGTCTTGTTTCTCGCGGGGGCGCTCCTTTTGCCCCTGCGAGGCAAAACTTCGCTCGGCCTGCGGACCTCGCTCTCACCTAGTATTTGAATAGCGAGTGATCCATGCCCGCTCGGTCCTCGGACGCCCCGCTCAAAACCAAACCAAGCCTCCCGCCAGCTGAAGAAGCGCAGCTGGCGATTTAGAACAAATGGTAGGTTTAGCGGGTGGCTTGGCTTGATCCGAGCACGGCAAAAGCCACGCGCAGGACAAGCCAAGACACCCTGCCTTCGGCAGGTGCCCGCTAAACAATAATATATGTAGCTCTTTAGCGAAAAGCGAGCCTCGGCACCCACTACT
Organism: Candidatus Omnitrophota bacterium; assembly: GCA_026387455.1. GTDB lineage: Bacteria > Omnitrophota > Gorgyraeia > Gygaellales > Profunditerraquicolaceae > JAPLLR01. The sequence goes on from JAPLLR010000025.1 coordinate 17,571, forward strand.
CACAATATCAAAAAACATCCAGCCCATTACTCTTCTTTATCATCGCTCTGCGGCAGGGTGCGGGAAGTATGGCGGCATTTGGGAAAATTGGAACAGCCGTAGAAGAATCCCCTTGCAGACCTACGCTCGATCAACTCTCCGCCGCATGCGGCTTCAGGGCATTTCACGCCGCTGGTGATAGACTTGGAAAATTTACACTCCGGGAACCCTGAGCAGCTTAAGAATTTACCTTTTCTCCCCCACTTGACGATCATCGGCTTACCGCACAGTTCGCATATCTGGTCGGAAGTAATCACTTCTTTCTTAATGTTGGCCTGGGCGTATTCAAGACTGGCCTTAAAAGGCTCATAAAAATCCTGCAAGACCTTAACCTTGCCCAGCCGGCCTTCTTCTATCTCATCAAGCTCATCTTCCATGGTAGCGGTGAAAGTTATATCCATGATCTTGGGAAAATATTCGATGAGCATGTCACACACCTTAAAACCCAGCTCAGTCGGAAAAAAATAACCTTTTACCCTGCGCATGTAATCGCGCAGGATCAAAGTTGAAATGATCGGGGCATATGTCGAAGGCCTGCCGATACCGTCCTCTTCCAAAGCCTTGACCAAAGAGCTATCCGAATATCTCGGAGGAGGCTTGGTAAAATGCTGCGACGGATCAAGCTTCAAAAGCTGCAGGATATCTCCTTTCTCAAGCGGCGGGATACCATTCTTTTTCTTCTCGATATTCTCGCCGTTTTCTTCTTTCTCGTCGTCATCATAAACCGCGAGAAACCCGTTGAATAATGGCGTAGAGCCGGAGGCGCCAAAGTGATAATTATCCGCGCTTATATCAACGCTAGTCACCTGAAAGCGCGCCGGGTTCATCTGGCTGGCCAAAAAACGGTTATAGATAAGTTCGTATAATTTGTACTGCTCGGGAGTAAGGAAATTTTCAACGCTTTTGGGCGGGCGTGAAATCAACGACGGACGGATGGCCTCGTGAGCTTCCTGGGCCAGCTTCTTTACCTTATAAGTGTTGGGCTTCTCAGGCAGATAATCCTTGCCGAATTCCTTGGAAATATAGCTACGCACCTCCTTGATCGCCTCGGGTGCCGCATGCACCGAGTCCGTACGCATGTAGGTGATAAGACCTACGGGGTTTTCCTCTCCAATATCAATACCTTCATACAGCTGCTGGGCGATGATCATGGTGCGAGTGCCGTTATATTTCAATTTATTAAACGCTTCCTGCTGCAGGGTGCTGGTGATAAAAGGGGGTGCCGGATTACGTTTCTTCTCGCTCTTTTTTACCTCCGCCACCCGGAATTCCTTACCCCTAACCTCTTCGACCATCTGATCAGCCTGCGCCTTATCAACTATCTCTACTTTCTTGTCGTCTTTTTTCTCTAACTTTGCAATAAATGAAGCGGTGTCTTTTTTAAGCTGGGCCTCTATCTCCCAATATTCCCGAGGTACAAACTTCTGAATTTCCCGCTCACGATCCACCACCAAACGCAAGGCCACTGATTGCACGCGCCCGGCGCTTAAACCACGAGCGATCTTTTTCCATAGCAGCGGACTTAAGAAATACCCCACAATCCTGTCCAGAATCCTGCGGCCTGCCTGAGCCTCGACCATATTGGTGTCAAATTCCCTAGGATTTTTAAACGCCTCGGCCACTGCCGCCGGAGTTATCTCATGAAAAATCACCCGAAAGACTTTCTTCTTCTTCAAAAACTGCTCCTTAATCTGCCAACCGATAGCCTCTCCCTCGCGATCAGGATCTGTAGCCACATAGATATTCTTGGCTTCCTTAGCCTCCTTTTTAAGGGAAGTGATGACTTTTTCCCTCTTGGGAAGCACCACATAATCTGCAACAAAACTATTTTCGATATCCACACCCAGAGTCTTCTTGGGAAGATCAACAATATGCCCCATCGAGGAAATTATGGAATAATTATCCCCGAGGATGCGCTGAATAGTCTTTGCCTTAGTGGGAGATTCTACGATGACCAAATTCTTCTCTTTCATTAATTACACCTCGCAAATTGTTTTCCGGGTAATTCCTTGACTAGCTTCTTTAGCCTTAACTTTAAAAGTATATCAGAAATGCGGGGAATATCCATGTTTGTCTTCTCCACCAGCTCATCCAAAGACACCGGCTCCTTTGACAGCATGTTGCAAACCCAGGAAGCTTCGTCACCAGTCTCTTCGATAAATACTTCTTCCTGGACCTTCTTTGTTTCTCCTGCCACAGCCTCTGGAATAATATACTCCTGGATAATATCCTCAGCGCTAAAAACCAACTTCGCGCCCTGCTGGATAAGAGCGTTGGGGCCGAATGAAGCAACAGAATCCACTTTTCCAGGCAAAGCAAAGACTTCCCTGCCTTGCTCCAGAGCAAAATCCGAAGTGATCAATGCCCCGCTATTCCTGGCTGCCTCGACTACCAAAACACCTAGCGATAAACCGCTAACCACCCGGTTCCTACGGGGAAAGTTCTGAGGGAAAGGCAGGGTGTTAAGCGGAAATTCCGAGATCACCGCCCCGTTCTCAGAGATTTTCTCAGCAAGCTTTCTATTCTCCTCGGGATACAGATGATTAAACCCGCTGCCGATGACTGCCAGAGTGCGTCCACCCTGCTTCAGGGCTCCGCGATGCGCTGCGGTATCAATTCCCCGGGCCATGCCTGAAACAACAGTAAAACCCTTCTGCGCCAAATCAAAGCCAAACTTTTCCGCACTAGACAGCCCGTAAAAAGATGCCTGGCGGCTTCCCACTATGGCTATACTGAATTTATCCGCCGCAACCATACTTCCTAATACATACAGTACTATCGGCGGATCATATATTTGCAAAAGATTCTCAGGATAATCACTATCATCAATAGTCAGGATCCTCAAGCTCAGCTTCTTCGCCTCAGCCAACTCTTTATCCAGGTCCTCAGCCTTTAATGCTGCGATCTTAGCCGCAATACCAGCTCCAATTCCCTGAACCTGCAGTAATTTATCCTGCGGAGCTTTAAGAATATCTTCCGCTGATCCGAACGCCTCCAGCATCCGATTTAAGCGGATGCTTCCCACATCTAAAACCATATTCAAGCTGACTAACGCTTCAAAGCGCTTCATCGATACCTTTCCGAAGATTTTTGCAGCTCCTAGATAAATTTCTCATCATTGGATGGGCCAGGAACATCAAACCGATAAAAAATGAAAGTATGTTCTTATATCGGCAGATCCCGGCATTCTTTAGTTCAGAAGTAGAAAATGTCAGAAAGACAAGCCACCAAACACAGTAAAAACTTTCAGCCCAGATCCGGCGAGCTTCATCTTTTCAGGCGTAGACTCTTGATCTTACGCACCACCTCTTTAGGGGAAAGACGCGAGGTATTGATAGTTTTATCCGCCAAGGCATAGTAGGGAGCACGAAGTTTAAGCAAAGTCTCTATCTGCTTTTTGGGGTCTGGGACATTTAAGAGCGGCCGGTGAGCGCAACCGCTAGTGCGCTTAATAATCACTGCCGGAGTTGCACTGAGACATACTATTACCCCGGTCTCTTTCATGGCCAGGATATTCTCCTTGCGGGTAACAATACCTCCGCCGCAGGCAATCACAAAATTATCCTCTTTGGCCACTTCTTTAAGGGCCTTGGTCTCGGCTTTGCGAAAATAAGACTCACCTTTTCTGGCAAAAATATCGCTAATCGCGGCTTTTTCCCTTATTTCGATCAGCTGATCAAGATCCATAAACTTCCATTTCTTCTGCCGGGCCAGCTCCTGCCCTACCACGCTCTTACCTGTACCCATGAATCCGACTAGATAAATATTCATATTAAATTATTATGGTTGGGATTGGCTAATGACCAACCCCAACCATGGTTTTCCCTATTCCTGATACGCCGCCAGCACAACCTGTGCTAAAGCCTGACGGGCTTCCTGAGTCACCGGAGAAAAAGTGTCATAGTATTTCCCATCCTTAGATTTCTCCTGCGGCATGGATAAAAATAACCCCTTCTTTCCTTCGACTACACGCAAACCTTTGACGATAAAATCGCCTATAGCGATATCGGCAAAAGCTTTTGTTTTGGAATCCGAGTCAAAGCGGTGCAGCCTGACTACCTTTACTTCCTGTACATCTGCCATCCTAATCACCTCCTTCAATGAGCCACACCGAAGGTGGGGCTCATTGAACTTCGCCGAATGCGCCAAAATTATGGAACAGAATTTTGGCAGCGATTATGAGGCGAGGCATTCAACTGCCCCAAACTTTGGGGCCCTCACTTAAATAGACGTACAGGGGGTGATTTTCTAACAAAAATATTTTACTAATAAGTGCTTTCGACAATAATTTCCCAACGAGTAATATCTTTGAATATCACGGTATAATCCAGATCTTCTAAGGTTTTCTCAAAATTCTTTGTTTTTCCGGCAAGTAACCCATTAACAACCGTTACCGTACTTGCTATAACAATACTCTTTTTAAATAAAATTATCCTGATAGCCATGGCATTATAGTTCCTACCGGACCTGTTTTCCACTTCACCCCTGACAACAATCTGGTTAGTAGTATCTGCCTTTGATACGGTCACGTTGTAAAAATTAATATTGGCCATTTAATTATTTTATCCTTTCTAGATAGTCCCAGTAAGCTTTGCTAATGTCTCTGAGGGAATCCTGGCCAAATTTCTCTAACAATGCCTCTGCCAAAACATATGCGCAGGCTGCCTCAGCTACCACCCCCGCAGCCTCCACCACGCAGGTGTCGGAGCGCTCAGTTGCGGCACGGGATGTCTTTTTGGAATTAATATTTACCGAATCAAGCGGCCTCATTAAAGTGGCTATCGGTTTCATGCAGGCGCGTAAGATTATATCCTCGCCGTTTGAGATACCGCCTTCAATGCCTCCGGCATTATTAGTCTTGTGAAAATAACCTTTTCCTTTTTTGTAATAAATGGGGTCGTGCACCTCTGAGCCGAAGCTCACTCCGTAACCAATACCCAGCCCGATCTCAAAAGCCTTGATCCCGGGTATAGCTATAATGTTCTGAGCCAACCTGGCATCTAGGCGCCTATCCGGCTGAACATAGCTACCTAATCCCGCCGGAACACTTTTTGCCGTTACCTCAAAGAGGCCGCCTATGGTATCCTTATTAACAATTGCCTCTTTGATCTTAGCCACGATAGCAGACGGAGAACTTTCCGCGCCCACAGACAAAACTCTGCTGGATATTCTGATCCCGAACTCCTGCAGAAAAATCCTGCAAACCGCGCCTATGGCTACCGTAGCCGCGGTACTACGCGCAGAAGCCCGCTCCAGCACCTCGCGGATATCGGAAAAACCGTATTTTAAAAATCCCGGAAGATCCGCATGCCCAGGCCGCGGAGAAACCACCTTATGCAAAAGCTCAATTTTATAATCTTTATTGCGGATCAGTAAAGCAATGGGACTGCCTAAAGATACTCCTGCCTTTAGCCCGGAAATAATTTCCGCGGTATCGTTTTCTATCTGCATGCGCTTGCCGCGGCCAAAGCCGGCCTGCCTGCGCTTCAACTGCGCATTGATTCCGACAGCGCTGATCTTTAATCCTGCCGGCATTCCCTCTAATATGGCAACCAGGCCTTTTCCGTGCGATTCACCTGCGGTCAAATATCGTAACATAAACACCTCCCTCTTATTTCCATAATCCTCTATTATTCTCTCTCGCCTGCCGGTATAGTTTCACGAACTCATCCGTATGTTTTACGTTCGGCGGATAAGTCATCACTGAGGCATACCCTTCTTCTATGATCTTGGCGTTTACGAATGTTCCGTCGCTGACCAGATAAACATAGGCCAGAAGCCGCTTATACTTATCATATCTATCCACATCGAACTCAAGCCGCACCGGCCTGCCCTCGACCAGATTCCGGGTGAACTCCGCGGCACGCTTGCCCATCTCCTGTATAGTTTTAGTATCCTGCTTTGAGCGCTCGGAATCCCGGTAGAGCTTCTTGGACTCATGCATCTCAGGAGTGTCAATTCCGATAAGCCTCACCCGCTCACCGTTCTCCAGCAAAAGCGTATCTCCATCCACCGCCCGCTTGACCAGGATATTGTCGTATTTATAGTTTTTGCCAAACTTCACCTGAAACTTGGCGTCATTGCTGTTATAAACCACCCCTTCGCTCTGGGCCCGATTAAAATAGGAAGAAATAAGCAAAGCAATAACAGATACTCCCAGAGTCAATAATTTTATAGTACTTCTTTTCATGTGTTCTCCCTATAAACTGGAAGCTATAATACCGGCTAAAACCACGATATCTTCCGTGCAGAAAATTTCCCTGATACTACGGTCAAAATAAATATTGGCGTCAGGGCCGAAATCCTCGTCGGACTTCCAGACTTTTACCAGCGCCGGCACACCCTCAAAGGTAATGACCTCAATCACGGTATCTTCGACCTTATGGCCGTATTTTCTAATGATCGGCTCAATTGCGCGCTTCTTAAAAGCCTCAAAATACCCCTCTATCCCGGATAATTCTCTGAAAGTCAGCCATTCCCCGATTACTGCAGGCAAGCCCTGTAGTTTCTTAACCGCATAATGCAGAATAAGTATACAATAGAAATCTTTGGCCGGCACATTGCAGGATAAAGACATTACGACCTGATTCTGTAAATCTATGGAATATTCTTCAGCTAAGAACTTTACTGCTAAACTCTTAGCAGGGTTTAAGTTACGTAATTCCTCCCAAGCCTTGAGTTTCGCCGCCTCATAGCTCATATTTTTTATAATAACATTTTTATTAGATAAATCAATGGTTTTACATTATAATACTCCTATGCAATACGACCGTTTCCAACAAGAAGCCATTGATTTCATCAACCAAGGCTATTCGGTGATCGTCTCCGCTCCTACTGGAGCGGGCAAAACCGCCATCGCCGAGCATATCATCGATACCTCCATCCAGAATAACCGCTGCGTGATCTACACAGCGCCCATCAAAGCCCTTTCCAACCAGAAGTACCGGGATTTCCAGGCCCAGTTCGGGAATAATATAGGTATACTTACAGGAGACGTATCCATCAATCCCGACGCCGCGGTACTGATCATGACCACCGAGATATTCCGAAATAAGATTCTGGATGAGCCGGAAAGCCTCAATAAATACTCCTGGGTTATCTTTGATGAGATCCACTATATTGATAACCCGGAGCGTGGCACAGTATGGGAAGAGTCGCTAATATTTTTACCCAAGCACATGAATATCCTGGGGCTTTCCGCCACTATTCCCAATATCAAGCAATTCGCTCAGTGGATAGAATCCACCCACAACAAGCCGGTGAAGGTGATCATCGAGGATAAACGGCCGGTGCCGCTACATTTTTTCTTTCAGGCGCGAAATGAGATCTTTGACAAGCTAGAGAGCCTTAAGCGTTTTCGCGAGGGCCGCTTCAATAAAATTTCTACCTTAATCAATTACATCCGCCAAAAAGAAGGCCTTCCGGCGATATATTTTGTCTTTGGCAGACGGCGCGCCGAAGAGCTGGCCTCAGAACTTACCAGCTATAATTTTCTTAACGGCAAGGAGAAAGAACAGATCACTAATCTTTTCAACGGCTTGGTAGAGCGTTTTGACTTAAAGACCGACCGCACTACCATGGAGATGTACCCTTTAATCCAACGGGGCATTGCCTATCACCACGCCGGGATGCTTCCCACCTTAAAAGAAGTAGTAGAAAGATTATTCACCAGCCGGCTGCTTAAAGTGATATTCACTACCGAAACTTTTGCCCTCGGGATAAACATGCCCAGCCGCTCGGTGATGTTCGATGACCTGCGCAAATTCTACGGCCGCTATGTGCGCACCCTTAAGACCCGCGACTTTTATCAGATGGCCGGCCGCGCGGGCAGACGCGGAATGGACACGGAAGGTTTTGTCTATTGCCGGGTGAACCTGCACCGCATCAGCTACGATGAAGTCAAACGCATCATCTACGGAAATCCCGAAGAAGTCCGGAGCCAGCTAAACACATCATACGCTACCATACTTAACCTCTATGAAAAATATAAAGAGGATCTTTTTAAAATCTATCCCTTATCGCTGCATTATTTCCAGTCTCGTAAAAACGAACAAAAAGAAGCTTTGCGACTGATAGAAGCTAAATTAAAACTGCTTAAAGAAATGAATTACATCTGTAATGGAGAGTTAACCAAAAAAGGGCAGTTCGCCAAGAGCGTTTACGGATATGAATTGATATTGGCGGAACTTTACGAGGCAAATGTGCTGGAGCAGCTGGATGAGTTCGGCCTGGGGATCATCGCCTCAGCCGTGGTATTTGAGCCGCGCAAAAACCAGAAGATGCCCCTTGGGCTTTCCAAAAACACCAAAAGTATCAAGCGCGCCTGCGAAGAAGTATTTGACACCATCAAACACAAAGAAGAGCGCTACCGGATCTACCCTTTTAGCAAGATCCCCTATTTTCATTTAAGTGTAGCTATGGAGGCCTGGCTACGGGGCACTGCCTTTGATAAGATGCTGCGCTTTAGCGACACAGACGAGGGGGAAATGGTAAGATATTTTCGGATGAGTATCCAGATCCTGCGTGAGATCAACAAAGCCAAAGTCGCTTCCCCGATCCTTAAAGACAAGATCAAAGAAACTGTGCGAGTGATCAACCGCGATATAATCGATGCGGAAAAACAGTTAAGAGAGGGATAATAAATAATCCTGAAGGATCTTTTTGTGATCAAAGGCAAAATCGTGCTTCAAGATTTCGTCTTTTTTTATTATTCTTAAACCCGCCGCGTCATCCCCTGCTTTAGGTATACCTTTAGCCTCAGCGATAAACACGGTGCCGATGGTATGAAAACGGGGATCACGGTTTGGGTCAGAATAGGTATGAAATTGCTTTATCCTGGTCACGTTTAAATCAGTCTCTTCTTTTACTTCCCGCGTCAACGCATCTTCAAGGCTTTCCCCGTAATCCACGAATCCTCCGGGAAGGGCCAGTCCAAAAGGCGGGTTACTACGCTCAATCACCACTATACCGCTATCTATCTCAATTATTGCATCCACTGTGGTGTACGGACCTGCGCTTAACTTCTGAGTAACATAGGTAAGATACCCGATAACTCCTTTATTGAATACGTCGTAGGCCTCCTGATCATAAAGGCAGAATATAATTTCTTTAATTCCGGACTCTTGCTCGCGCAGAAACTTCAACACTTCCTGAGCCATGATCTTGGCTGAGGCGAGCACCGAAAATCCGCCAGTTCCGCAGCCTAAGGCAGGAAATGCAATCGAGGATATCTTTAATTCCTGCGCCACCTTAAGGCTGTTACGGGCGGAATCTCTGATTTTAATTTCATCAGTCTTGAAACTCATATCCATAGTTGCAGCATGGATGACATATTTAGAAGGCAAGTTTCCCGCGGAGGTAGCCACTGCCTCGCCTATCTTTATCGGAGCCTTCTTTACCGCTTCATCCTCAATAATTTGGCCGCCTTTTCTCTTTATTGCCCCAGCCACGCCCCCACCCATCACCAGCTTATTATTGGCGGCATTGACGATAGCGTCAACTTTGAGCTCAGTGATATCACCTTTTACAATCCTGATTTCAGTATCTTTTATTTTCATTATTCCCCAATTATCTTTATCAAAACCAGTTTCTTCCTTTTCCCGTCGAATTCGCCGTAGAATATCTGCTCCCACGGACCGAAATCAAGCTTGCCATTAGTAATCGCCACTACTACTTCCCTGCCCATCACTGTACGCTTAAGATGGGCGTCTCCGTTATCTTCACCGCTTAGATTATGCTTGTATTTATCTTTTCCGTAGGGTGCCAACTTCTCAAGCCAGCCGCTAAAATCCTGATGCAATCCGCCTTCATCATCGTTTATAAAAACGCTAGCAGTAATATGCATAGCGTTGACCAGACACAAACCGTCCTTGACCCCGCTCTTTTTCACTACCTCTTCCACCTGCGAGGTGATATTGATAAACTCCTGGCGCTTATCAGTATTAAACCAAAGCTCTTGCCTGTAAGACTCCATATTATTGTTTTTCCAAGATCAACTTTTTATTTTCCTGGTCTATTGTAAACTTAAAATTCTTTAAAAAAGACATTCCCAGGAGCCCATCCTGCATATCAGCCCCGCCGACATCAGAAGTCAAAACGCAAGCCTCCACTCTTTTGGCCTCGGCATCCTGCACCTTAAGACTACCGATGATAATAAATTTCGCGCTGGCTATGCGTCCGTCAGCCAAGCGCACCTTCATATCAGGTATAAACCTGCCTGAATTCATCCCCAACAGCCGCTGGGCTACGCTATTACGCAACACTACCGTAGTTGCTCCAGTGTCCAATACCAACCTAGCAGATACCTTGTTGTCCAAAAGACAATCCACAATAATGCTCTGCTTGTCCTTTGCAAATTCTACGGTCTTGGGCTTTTTCTCTTCTTCCTCGATAATCTTTTGCCGACGCTCCTCGGCAACCTGCTTATCTTTTTCCCACTGCGAACGTAGGGCCGCGTCTTGGCCTTCAGACTTTTCTATCCTGGATATCTCGCTTTTCTGAAATTTCACCGTACCTATAGAGATCTCCAGCTCGATCCCCTGACTATCCTCGCTCTTTATGACTCCCTCCATAGCCCGACCGTTCTTAAGGTAAACCATGTCCGCATGCGCTAAACCCACAAAACCCATGACCCCTAACCCGATGAGTAAAAGATATTTCTTCATCCTGACCACTCCTTTCACAGAAGTGAAACACTGGCTTATCCTATAACCCCAGAGGGGTAGCCCTTCCTATACCTATTAAGGAAGGGGCTTAAGCCAGGTGTTTTATTTTACCTGCTTAGATATTTTCGGCTTGGGAAAATCCTTTATCGACTCAAGACCCTTCTCTAGTTCCGCGTCGGAAATGGCGTAATCTGTTAGCTGACCGCTCAAATATTTATCATAGCCGGTCAGATCCATAAGACCGTGTCCGCTGTAGCTAAATAATATGACTTTTTCTTTGCCTTCTTCTCTTGCCCGATGAGCTTCTTCAATGGCACAGGCAATAGCATGCGATGTTTCCGGAGCACAAATCGTACCTTCGGTCTTAGCCCAGATGATCGCTGACTCATAACACTTAAGCTGGCCGTAGGCACGCGGCTCAAGCAATCCCTCAACCGCAGCATGGCTTACTAATGGCGCCATCCCGTGATAGCGCAAGCCTCCGGCATGTATGGGTTCCGGTATAAAATTGTGGCCCAAAGTATGCATGGCAAGTAACGGAGTAAGCCCGGCCACATCGCCATGATCATAGGCAAACGGCCCGCGGGTAAGCGTAGGGCAAGCAGTAGGCTCAACCGGGATAATCTGGATCTTAGCCCCATGGATCTTGTCGCAGACATAAGGGAATGCCAGCCCCGCGAAATTACTTCCTCCTCCTACGCAGCCGATAACAATATCCGGCTCTAATTCATTTATAGATTTAAGCTGCTTCTTAGTCTCAAGGCCCATGATAGTCTGATGTAGTAATACGTGATTTAAGACGCTACCCAAAGCATAGCGAGTCTTACCAGAGGTATCCGACACCGCCTCTTCCACTGCTTCGCTGATAGCAATACCGAGACTGCCCGGAGTATTGGGCATTTTCTTAAGAATTTCCCGTCCGGAGTTAGTCTGGTTGCTGGGGCTGGCAACACAGGTTGCGCCCCAGGTCTGCATCATGATTTTACGCAGCGGCTTCTGATCAAAGCTTATCCTGACCATATACACCTTACACTCAAGACCGATCAGATTGCAGGAAAAGGCCAGAGCCGAGCCCCACTGCCCTGCACCGGTCTCAGTAATCAGCTTTTTTATTCCGAACTGCTTGTTGTACCAGGCCTGCGGCACCGCAGTATTGGGTTTATGCGAACCCGCGGGACTAACAGACTCATCTTTATAATAAATGCGCGCCGGAGTCTTTAAGAATCTCTCCAGATACACCGCCCGCCGTAAAGGAGCCGGACGCCAACGATACAAAATATCAATTATTTCTTCCGGGATATCTATCCAGCGCTTGGTGGATACTTCCTGCTCGATCAGATTATCCGGAAATACCTTAGAGAGCATAGACGGAGTTATAGGGTTACCGTCGGGGCCAAGAGGCGGCGGCATGGGCGTAGGCAAATCCGCAGCCAGGTTATACCACTGACGGGGGATATCCTTTTCGCTTAAGTTTATTTTTATTTCCGGCATCGAGCCTTCTCCCTCTCGCAACCCACAACCAACCCTAATCCTATTATTTAATCACCCAGCCATCATCTGTTTCAATGAGCGTGCCCGCAGGAGCATCGGCCTGCAGCCTCTTGGCGTAAAGCTTTTCTACGTCCTCGACGCTGGAGCCATTCTTTCTGGCAACTCCCTGATAGATGATCATCCGGTCGCTGTTCTCGGCATTGACGATTTCTGCGGCTGTCGGATCACCTGCCTGTTTGACGGTAAGCAACCCGGATTTATTTTCTCCGATTACGCCTTTTGCCTCCAAAGCTACCAAAGCATCGCGCCGGTCTCTACGCCGGTATGCCGCAGCCTCTACTTCGGAACCAAAAACGTCCTGAGCATATGCCGAGGTAATAAAACCTCCCAGAAAACTCTGATTATCCTTACCGGCAGTAGCCTTTTCTTTTGAACCGGAAACAATACCTTCAATAGCGTCTATATCTTTCTCGATGTGCTGATAAATATCCAGGCGCATGGAGATATCCACTTTTATCGGCTTATCCGGAGCCTCAACTTTGACCCGCGCGCACCCTAAGCTTAAAATTGATACTGCTAACAGAATTAATGTAATTCTCATCTCTTCCTCCTTATTATTGTAATTTAAAATCATGCAAAGTAACCGTTAAATTGCGCTTTCCCTTTTCTCCATCCAAAGCAACATCCAGGCTAAGGTCATCCTGCGCCTTACCCAGCTTCATCACGCCAGTATTATAATGGTAATCCTTGAAACTTTCCATCAATATATCAAGAGGCTGGTCCGCGGCCTTGGCCATATTTTTAAGCATAGTCTCATCCTTAATCACCATCATCCCACCCTCAGTTCCGGCAGAGAAATTACCGTCGATAAGACGTATATCCGCGCCCTTACCTTTCATGCTCACGCTACCGCTTAACTTACCGGTCATGGAGAATTTCTCCTCAAGTTTAAAGTCTTTGATGAACCTTTCGATATCCAACCCATTAAACTTCATCTCTGCCGCATACTCAGGATTAGCCTCCATAAATACCCGGGCTTCTATCTGAACAGTGCCACCGAAAATTTGAGCCTGTAATCCGGAAAAGCTCAACTCTCTACCTTTAAGCAAAGCGGCGCCGCTGATCCCATCAATCTTTGCTTTATCGTATTTTACCTGCGGGATACGCAACTCCCCTGACACCCAACCCTGCCTTACCTTAAGTACCGCATTTTCCGTATGCACCCCCAGGCTGTCCATTGCCGATATCTTAATATCGCAGGACTCCAGCTCCTGTTTTAACAAATCCAATACCAAAGATAATTTCCCATCAAGGCTGGCTTCTTTGGATTTTAAATCCAGGCTTAAATCCGAAACCTCAAGGCCTGCGACCAGAAATACGCTCGGCCTGCTTAAATTAATGTACTTAGCGAAATCAACGACGCTGTTTGACCCGAGATCAATACGGATAGCCGCGCCTTTAAGGTAGGCTATCGAGATCTGTTTTCTTAAAAGCGCTTGTGGACTAAATACTACCCCGACTTCTTTAAGTTTAAACTCGTAGACTTTTTCTTTTTTTATTCTTATATCGAATAAAGCAAGTTTTTGAAGGGGGGATAATTTAGCGCTGGCGACCGATACTTCGCTACCCGGGAAAATACTTTTAAGCTGTTTTACGGCAATAGATTTAACAAACGAAGCAGAAAAAAATACTGCGGATATGATTACTAAAACTGCGGCAATAAAAAAGAAAAAGACTATACGCTTCATGCTACAACTTCAACTCTAATCTAAACTCGCTATAAAAACCGTTTCCCACATTCACCTTACCCAGCGAATCCGGATGATACCTCAACTGGCGGTTGAATATCCCACCCACAGTCACCGAACTTTGAGCGTATTTATTGATCCGGTACTGCAGACCGCTGCCCATGTGAAATTCCTTATATTCTAAGATTACATTTTTAAATTGGTCCTGGGTCACTTCGTACTCGCCGGCTGAGCTTCCGCCCTCGCAGAATACGGTAAGCTTATCATTAAGCTTGTAACTGACTGACGGTGTAGTGGGCACAATATTAAAAAGCAGCCGGTCATTAGGCCTGTAGATAAATCCCAATATAGGGGCAACCTGGTCAGTCACAGAGTCCGGGAATACCGCAACCCCCGCAACAAAGGTCCACTTGTCATTGGGCTGGTGTATGACCATATAACGGTTGGGCATACGGAATGCCGAAGAATTAAAATTCCAGTCATCGGTGTAAAAAGACGGAAATACCCCGAAGCGAAAATATGTCTTATTGAACTTAAAAAACGGTACAGTGGCCTCAGCGCCGAAAGATACGCCGGTGAGTTTTGCCGGAAGCTCTATTGGAGTGGAATTCTCTATGCCCAAATAGCTATCCTGCACTGAAAGCTCAATAGGCAGTTTTCCAAACGCCTTGACTAAGTAAGAAGTCTCCTGTGCTGCCTCAGTCACCGCTACTTTTCCCGACATAGCATCGACGCTACGCGAAGGCATATAACGGTAATAAGCCTGCGTCTCCAGTAACTTCTCCTGCTCAGGAACATCTTCGCTAATCACCTCTTTGAGCTTCTGACGGTAATCCTGGGAAACAGCATTATTCTTTATATCCTGCGCAAACAGCGAAGTAGCCGAAAATAATACTGCCGCAAGAATAATAATTCCTGACTTCTTAATAAAATCACTCAAGATGACCTCTCCTTATTTTCTTACTGATCTCCATATAAAAATAATAAACTTACCCAAAAACCAGATCACAAAGACTATTCCCCCGATCACCAGCAAAATCTGTAGAAAGAAAGCCACGATCAAAAGAAAAGGAAACAACATAAGCCCTAACACTACCGCAGCTATCAGGCTAAATAGAAATAATAATCCTACAAGAAACGCTTTCACTTTATTTTAATCCTTAGGTTTACCAAAAATAGTATCGGTGATGCCTTTAAAAATATTTCCCACTGCCGGCTTGAATTTATATTTTGGCTCTTTGCGCGTACCAGTTATCTTTATCACCCCAAACGTCCCTGCCTGACCAACGATTGCCGTGGTAACATCCTTAAACGTTCCGGTCAAAGGCACCATTTCATCCAGCACATTTACCTGCAAAGATACATCCACAGAATCATCACTCAATCCCAGCTTTACCGGGCCGAACAAATCCACAATATTGCTGCGCAGTACCAAATTGTCCGTAGAAAAAAAATGATCCTGGAGCAGAAAATCACAGGTGCCGGTGTGAAAAATGATTTTAGCAAAATCTTTGACTAAAAGCAATGATCCAATTCCTTTAAAGAGGTTGAGCTCCCAGAGCTTTCCCTCAGTGATGGAGGCCTTTCCGCTGCCACTTATCCCGGCAAGGTCAGTGAAAGAACCGTTAGCTTTAAACTGCGTAGAAAATATCCCGGAGATCTGAGCATCCTTAAATGGAGTGTCCATTTTAAGCTTCTCCAGGCTTATCTCCTGGATATCCGCATCCACCCAAAATGACGATGGGCTTAGAGAAAGGTCTGCGCGCGCAGTGACATCTATCCTTCCGTCATACAAAGACAGATGCACAAGCGGCAGTTCAGTGACCCCGTTTGACTGATTTAAGCCAGCTGCCAAATTATCCACTTTAAAACCGAATAAAGACAAGCCGGTCCCGGAAAGCTTTGTCTGAAGTTCGCAACTTTTCAGGTCCTTGAGATTACCGATCAGGTTAAACTGCGTATGCACCCTGCCAGAAGGCGTAACCTTGCTGAGAGCATCTTTAAACTTACTAGGCAATTGAAATAAATCCTTTAATTCCACATCCAGGCTGCCGGAAATATCTGCTTCCATGGCCGGACTATGCCCAGAATCAATATTCCCGGTGATAGCAAAATCGGAATTAAAATACCTTCCGGAAAACTGGGAAATCTTAAGTGTTTTGCCGTTGACCGCAAAATCAGAGGCCAACTGCAAATCATCCGAATCCAATTCAAGCTGAATAACCGGATTCTTAAACTCTGAGGCCGAGCCCTTAGTAGCGTAGGTCTTGCCAGAGAAGTCAAATTTAAGCTTCGGCCACATCAGGCGTTTTCCGTCATAAATTAACCTGCCGTATATATTTGCCAGCTGTCCGGGCAGCGCGCTAAAATCAGCTGTAGCGCTAGAAATATCCAGATAACCGACCGTTGTAATATCTCCGGGAGTAGGAACTTTATTCTGAACAGTAAGAAACAATTTCGCGCCACCCTTCAACACCCCGGGGACCGTAAACCTTAACTTATCCATAAGCAACTGCTGGGTAAGTGGCATACCTATATCAGAAGTAAGACTTACCTCAAAAAGCAAATTTGAAAAATCTGTTAGGCCCCCTTTAGCTACCAGAGGCAATCCCCAAATATTGGCTGACAGGGCCTGCGAGGAAATACCGGATTTATCAAGAGCGATTTGGCCGGTTATCGCCCTTATCGGACCCACAAACTTCAATCCCGAATAGCTGCAATCGGTCACATCCGTCTTTCCTGAAAAATCAAATGTCTTATCCTTGAAATTATGCCAACTACTGGCGGTGATCTTGGCGTTGAGCAAAGTCGTAAACTGCTTTTTGACAATAGCTAAGCCCTTGCTTTGTAGAAAGATCCCCGCAGAAACCACATTATCCCTGAATTTCAGGTTGATCTGCCCGTCGATAGAGCCTAGAGGAAAAGTCAGGCCGGAATTCCGATAGTAGGGTAAGAATTCTCGGGGAGAAAAATCCTGTAGCACGACCTGACTGTCTAACTGATTCTCGGGTATCCGATATTCTCCCAGAGCACGCAATCGAATCAAAGGACTCGCCGGCACCTGTAAGACCAAGCTGAACTTTACTTTAGCCGGAAGCGAAAGATAAAGATTAATATCCAGGTCCTGCAGCTCTTTAGTAAACGGGACATCAAATGTTTCATCCCTAAACTTTATTACCGCATCCCGCAGGCTTACTTTATAGACAAAAATATTGAATTTTGATTTAGGCTTGGGCTGCGTGTCCTTCCGAATAATATCCAGAATATTCAGAGAACCGTCTTTACGCCGGGTGAGATTTATAACCGGAGATTTTAAGGCTACCGTAGGCAAGATCACTATTTTCTTAAAGACCGGAAAAACGAGAAACGTACAGGAACCTTCTTTTAGGCTGATGAGAGAATTACCAGCGTCAGAAATATTAAGGTTGCGGATGACCAGGCCCTTGAAGATGCTGAATTGTACTGAATCAAGGCTGACGTCTTTACCTGTTGCTTCGCTAAGACCCTGGATAATCAGGGACTTGATTTTGGTAGGCAGGAATACTTTATTCAAATAAATGATGCCGACTGTAGCCAGCACCGAAAATACGATAAAGATGACTGTAAGCTTAAACCTTAGCTTCATTATAAAACCATCTTCTTGGCCGCTTTCAGGGCATCTATCTTAGTCTTTACTTTGCCGATAGCCTGCAGCTCTTCAATTTCAGAAAGTATCTTGCCAAATAATGGGGACGGTTCTAATTTAAACTCCCGGATCAGGTCATCTCCATTGATCAGTCGCGCTGGCTTCTTCTCTTTGGCCTTGCGGAAAGATTCACGGATCAAGCCAAAAACCACTTTCTCATGTTTAGCCCGAGATTCAGGGGTGGTCAACGGACCCTTGGTCGCCCGCTGGTCAGCGATAGACATTAACAAGGTGCTCACCGACTCATTGCCGGCATCCCTGAAATAGCGGAACTTTGCCCGAGAGGTCAACACCTCATGGTCAGCCAGAAATCCCGGCCTTAGATGATGCCGCACGATCTTACGCAAAACCGATATCTCGTCGTTAGAAAGCTTCAGGCGCTTGGCGATCTCTTCTGTCGGCTTGATTCCCATCCACTCGTGGCCGTGAAAAATAGTCTTTCCCTCCTCATAGCGCAAAGCTTTGGGCTTACCTATATCATGCAATAGCGCGGCCAGTTTTAAAACTGCCCGGCGCTTTCGTTCTGCAGAAATTATTTCTTCCAGATACGCTTTTATCTCTTCATTTTTTGTCTGCTTAAATAATAGATCCATCTGCCTCAATGACTCTAGAGTATGCTGCCAGACATCCAGATGATGATACGGACCCTGTCCTATGCCGCGCATAGATTTAAGCTCAGGAAAAAGTATTTCTATGATCTTTTGTTCATCGAGCATAGCAATGTAATTATAAGAGTTCTTACTATCCAAAATCTTAAACAGTTCATCCCGGATGCGCTCGAAAGAAACCTTGGTTAATTTGGATTTCTCTTTTTTAGCTAAAGCAAACGTTTGCTTGTCTATTGAGAATCCCAGTATGCAGGCATAACTAAAAGCGCGCAGAATTCGTAGCGGATCTTCACTAAAAGAACTTTTGTGCGCTATTGCGATAATCTTTTTCTTTATATCTCCCTGAGCGCCGTAACAATCGATCAAATCACATGCACCGCTAAAAACTTTTTCCAGCTCCATAGCCAGAGTGTTAACAGTGAAATCCCTATGTAGCAGGTCAATTTCTAGCGTTTCGCCGCGAAAATCGCTAAAGTCAAAGGTACAGAAACCACCTCCTAATTTCTTCACTACCCGACAGGCGCCGTGCTGCTCATCCAGCACCACAAAACCGGCAGACATCCTCTTAGCCAATTGCCTGCCGAAACTTATAGCGTAACGCTTAAGGCAGAAATCAAAATCTAAATTCGCCTTTTGCCTACCAATCAGCTTATCGCGTAGAATTCCGCCAACCAGATAAAGCTTAGCCTTCTTCACCTTGGCAAAATCAAGAACCGGCTTAAGAAAAGATTTTTCTTGCTGAGTAAAAATAATCGGTTTCATAGTTTCCGTCTCTAAATCACTCCCTTCCCGAGTATTTCTTTAAATCCGCGACAAAAGCCGGATCAACGCGATACCCCGATGCCTCTGCTTTAAGCACATCTTCCCATGCTTTATCGTATTCGCCTTTCCTAGCATATACAGCCGCTCGGTTATCATAAGTTTCGCCATCGTTAGGATCAATTTGTATTGCTCGATTCTGATCTGCAAGGGCCTTATCATATTCGCCTCTTGAAGCATATATAAGAGCTCTGCCAGCATAAGCCTTACCGGCATTAGAGTTAATTTGCATTGCTTTGGCATAATCTGCAAGGGCCTTGTTAAAATCTCCCATCATAGCTAAAAAAGATCCCCGGTCAATATAAACTGACTCACTACTTGGGTTCATTTCAACCGCCTTGTTAAAATCAACAATCGCATGCTGAAAATCCTTTTTTGCTGCATAAGCGAATGCCCGCGCGGTATATACCCTTTCTTTTAAAGAAGGGTCAATTTCCAAAGCGCGAGTAAAATCATTGATTGCAAGATCGTTTTCCTTTAACAAGAAGTACCTTGCTCCCCTCATTACATAACCCCTGGCTAAACCGGAATCGATCTGTAGCGCCTTATTGAAATCCGAAATTTCCTGATCATACTTTTTTATTAGGCCATAAAGATAACCGCGAGACACATAAGCATTAGCGTTAGCGGGATTTATCTCAAGGCCCTGCGTAAAATAGGAAATGGCTTTATCTAAATCACCCTGTAGATAGGCATTACTACCCTGCGTAAAATAATAATCTGCCCCCCGAGCTGCATTTTGCACAAATTCTTTAAGGCTTATCTTTGTGCCAGTCGTAATAAACGGTTTGATTTCATTAATGGCTAAAGCGAAATTAATATTTTGACCATCCTGCCTGACAGATGTTGCTATTCCCATAACTTCGCCTCGAGAATCCAGGATCGGTCCGCCGCTGTTTCCGGGAGATACCGGAGCGGTAAACTGAATCCACTTAAGACCATTTTCATCCCGTATTCCGGAAATCATCCCATCAGAAAAAGAATATTCCAAGCCCAAAGGATTTCCTACGCAGTAAACTTTCTCCCCAACCTGTAAAGCATTAGAGTCTCCAAGAGAAACCTGTGGTAAGTTTTGAGCATCGATCTTTAAAAGACAGAAGTCGCGGCTTACATCATGGTAAATTACATCAGTTACAGCATACACTGTGCCATCTTTTAACTTAACCTTGATTTCTTGAGCAGCGGAAATGACATGATAGTTTGTTACTATTACCCCTGAAGCATCAATAATAAAACCGGATCCAAAAAGGTCTTTCACGATCTTCTTAAAGGATCCTTTCGTTTCAATATAAACAACAGCAGGGCCTATGTTTTTAAAAATATCCTGGGGATCAAGTTTATTCGACTTGTCGACACTTAAAGAAGTGCTTTGAACTACCGTAACAGACTTGCCATCAATAGCAACTATTTCATCAAGAAAATACGTTAAAAGGACGCCTTCGAAATCCAGCTTAATGTATTTATCTGTCTCTTCAATAATCTTTCCCTCTACAGTTTTACCGGATTTTAAGCTAATAATTTCGGCAAAAGATATACCGGCAAAGAAGAATAAGCAAATTATTGAGAGACTAAATTTCCTAAACATAAATATCTCCGAATTCTTTCTGCTAACCTATTCCACCTTTCGAAGTGGAAATGGTTATTTAATATCGTTATTCTGATTGAAGGTTTCGGACTGCTTGATGATTTCGTCTTCGACGAATATCGGCGCGTGCGCGCGCACGGCAAGGGCAATACTGTCAGAGGGGCGAGCATCGATGATTTTTTCCTGTCCGTCTGCGGTCTTAAGGACAATCTTGGCGTGAAAGGCGCTTTCCTCCAACTTATCGATGATGATCTTCACCGTCGAAGCGTTGAGATTCTCAATAGCATTATACAACAGATCGTGGGTAAGAGGCCGCGGCGGTTGAAAACCGCTGATCTTTAATTTTATGGCTGAAGCCTCCGCAAGCCCGATGACAATAGGCAGGATACGGTTGCCGTTTTTCTCTTTTAAAACGATGAGCTGGTCGTGCCTTTTTTCATCGATAACTATTTTATTTAATTCCATTTCGATCATTTAATCCCCGCTCCTTATTTGGACCTTTTCTTTTCCTTACCTAAAATATCCTTAAGCTCCTCCATGAACTGGCCGACATCTTTGAATTGACGATACACTGAGGCAAAACGCACATAAGCCACTTCATCCAGGGCCTTGAGCTTATCCATAATTAGTTCACCGATTCGGTTAGCCGCCACTTCACGGTCAGACTTTTTTTGGATCGCACGCTCTATCTGGGTAACCACGTCTTCCATCTTTTCCATACCGATAGGACGTTTTTCACAGGCACGCATGATACCGGAAAGAATCTTCTTGCGGTCAAAAGGCTCCCTGCGACCGTCCTTCTTGATGACCATCAAAGACACATCCTCGATATACTCATAAGTGGTAAAACGCTTGGCGCATTTTAAACACTCTCTCCGGCGCCTGACCGCGGATTCTTCGGCTGTGGCACGGGAATCAACTACCTTATCTTCTTTGTAACCGCAAAATGGGCATTTCATTTGGCCACCTTCCTTACTTTTATCTTCGCCTGCTTTAGGAAATCCATCGCCATCTTGTCCGGATATCCTTCGGTAATAATAATCTCACTGATCCCGGCATTAATCAGCATTTTCGCGCAGATCACGCATGGCTGACAGGTCGCGTACAACTTGCTTCCTTTGACACTGATGCCATATAAAGAGGCCTGGATTAAAGCATTTTGCTCAGCATGCAACGCCCGACAAAGCTCATGACGCTGGCCAGACGGAATATTCAACTTCTGACGCAGGCACCCGATATCCAGACAATGCTTCAATCCCGCCGGAGCTCCGTTATATCCGGTAGCCAGGATCCTTTTATCTTTGACTAAGATCGCGCCCACGTTCCGGCGCAGACACGTCGAACGCCTGGCCACTAACCCGGCAACATCCAAGAAATATTTATCCCAGCTGGGACGCTTATGCATAGTTTTCTTTTTTACCATTTTGCCAGCTCCGGATATAAAGGAAACCTTCTGGTCAGATCCACGACCTGCTTCCTGATCTCTTCTATTCTTGTCGGGCTATCGCTTGCCTCAATAGCTTCGTTGATGAGCTGGGCGATTTTGCGCATATGGATCTCTTTCATCCCGCGCGTCGTCACTGCCGCGCTCCCCAACCGAACGCCACTGGTCACTGCGGGACTTTTCTTATCAAAGGGTATAAGATTTTTATTCACAGTGATCCCGGCCATCTCCAAAACCAAAGAGGCGTCACTCCCGGTGACTCCTTTTTCACTTAAATCCACCAGCATTAAGTGTGTGTCTGTCCCTCCGGAAACAATGCGAAAACCTTTTTCCGATACCGCTTTAGCCAGCTCTTTGGAATTCTTAACCACCTGCCGGGCATAAACCTTAAACTTAGGACTCATCGCCTCTTTAAAAGCCACAGCCTTTGCCGCGATCACGTGCTGCAGCGGCCCGCCCTGAATTCCGGGGAATATTTCGGAATCGATCTTTTTGGCGAACTCTTTTCTGCAGAGAATAAATCCGCCTCTTGGTCCCCGCAAAGTCTTATGCGTCGTGGAAGTGACGAATTCCGCATAAGGCACCGGCGAAGAATGCACACCTGCCGCAACTAAACCGGCGATATGCGCCATATCCACGAATAAATAAGCCCCCACCTTATCGCAAATCTTGCGGAAAGCCTTGAAATCTAATTTTCTAGGATACGCTGAGGCTCCGGCAAGGATCATCTTAGGCTTATGTTTTTTCGCAAGACGCATAATGTAATCATAGTCAAGCATCTCAGTCTTTCTATCCACGCCATAACCTACTATCTTATAATACATTCCGGAGAAATTGTGCGGGTGGCCATGGGAGAGATGCCCGCCAGCGGATAAGTCCATAGCCATCACCGTGTCCCCCAGATTAAGTGCCGCGAAATAAATCGCCATGTTAGCCTGAGTCCCGGAGTGCGGCTGCACATTGGCGTGCTCCGCGCCGAATAATTTCTTGGCCCGCTCGATACACAATCGCTCTGACTCATCCACGAACTCGCATCCGCCATACCAGCGGCGATGAGGATATCCCTCGGCGTATTTATTAGTCAAGACCGAACCCTGCGCGGCAAGCACGGCAGGCGAAGTAAAATTCTCTGAGGCAATAAGTTCTAAATTCTCTTCCTGGCGCTTAAGCTCTCCCTTAATTGACTGGTAGATCTCCGGGTCAACATCTTTTAAAGTTCTCATCATTTCGCTCCGCGGATTTTCCTTTCGATGTTCTTTATTATATTCAATCTTCTCTGGTGCCTTCCCCCCTGAAACTCCGTATTCAGCCAAACCTTGACCATCCTCTTGGCTAAAGCCGCGCTCACAAAACGCGACCCCAATACTAGGATATTACTGTCATTATGCTCGCGCGACAAACGGACTGCAGTCAGATTATAACACAATGCTGCGCGCACGCCGGGAAATTTATTGGCGACGATGGAGTTGCCAATGCCGGATTTACAGATCAGAATACCTTTTTTATAAATACCCTTGGAGACAAGCGAAGCCGCGTTCGCGGAAAATTTCGGGTAATCACAAGACTCCTCACAAAAGGTCCCCACATCCCTCGCCTTATAGCCTTCCTTCTCCAGATATTCCCTGATTTTCTCTTTCAGCTTAAACCCGCCGTGATCAGAGCCTAAAACTATATTCTTCATTTTTATATAAGCTGGGAGACATGCTCCACAGCCTCCTTGATCATCCCAAATGTGAACTCGTAAAAATCCATCGGCCTACCGATGGGGTCAGCGATATTCAGATCACTAGTATCACCTATTTTAGCAAATTCTTTTAATAAATAAACCCTATTTTTGGCGTCGGGAGCTATCTGCAGAATCCGTTCCTCGTGCAGCCGCTCCATCACCAAGACCAGATCCGCTTCTTTGACCATCTCCCGGGTAACTCTTTGCGATAAGTGCTTGGAAGCATCTATCCCCTCGTGGGCTAATAGCTGGCGAGTATCATATGTAGCGCCGAATCCGCCCACCAGAACTATTCCCCCGGAGATTACCTCTACATCAAGCCTGCCCAGATCCTTTAGTTTCTTCTTCAATAAGCCTTCCGCCATTACCGAACGGCAGGAATTACCCGTGCAGACAAAAAGCACCACTTTTCTTTTAGCCGCGGCTTCGATATCAGCTATTTTTATCGCCCCCTCCCTTAAAACCTTAAGCGGCTCAGCTGTCAAATCTACGACAGTGGACTCGAGTCTTAGCTTTGTCTCACCGGCATCAACCGCAAAATCCACCAAACCGTTTAGATCCTTGATCGCATCCTGAAAATTCACCGGCGCAGGATTTCCAGAGAGATTCGCCGAAGGGCAAACCACCGAGACCTTAGCCAGCGAGATGATCCTAAGCGCAATTTCATTATCCGGCATGCGGATACCGATGGTACCTAAATCTTTGGCCTGCAAAACAATGGTCAAAGGTCCGGGCCAGAATTTATTGATCAACTTATAAGCCACAATCGGAATATCTTTAGCAAAATGCTCGATCTTGATCTTCTCGTCAATATGTATTGTGAACGGCTTGTTCTTAGGGCGCTTCTTTATTTCACTTAATCTTTCTATAGCTTTTTTATCCAGCGCGTTTGCCGCCACGCCATATACAGTATCCGTCGGGATGATCACCAACTCGCCCTTTGCCAAAGCCTGAGCTGCCTGAGTAATCAGCTCTTCCTGAGGTGCCCGGGGATCTACTTTAACAATTCTAGTGGTCATGCTTTAAGTTTTATCGCCCTGATTTTGGCAGTCATTTCTCTTTTATAAACTGCAAGTTTCACCTGAACCTTATTATCGGTGGTCCCCAAAATCTCTAAGGCAAAAATAGCGGCGTTTTTAGCTCCGGCGCTACCGATAGCCATGGAAGCTACCGGAACTCCCGGAGGCATCTGTACTGTAGAGAGCAGAGAATCCAGGCCTTTAAGAGCCTTGCCTTCAATAGGTATACCTATGACAGGTAAAGTAGTATGGGCTGCGATCACTCCGGCCAGAGCAGCGGACATGCCTGCCGCAGCAATGAAAACCTTCACCCCTCTTTTGGGTGCAGCCTCAACGTAACGCACTAATTCCTTAGGCGTGCGGTGCGCGGATAAAACTTTGATCTCGAATCCGGTTTTAAAATCCTTCAATATAGCTACTGTTTCCTTTACTGTATCCAGATCCGACTGGCTGCCCATAATTATGCTTATTTTATTCATAAAGCCTCCTAACTTATCGCCCGCTTTCCTATATCCAAACGATAGTGCATTCCTTCAAAATTAATTTTATCCACTGCCTGATATGTAGTATTTATCGCCTCTTTGATAGTACTGCCGCGTCCGGTAACCCCCAAAACTCTTCCGCCACTGGTAACTATTTTCTTATTTTCCAGTTTTGTTCCGGCATGAAACACTACTACATCCTGCATTGCTCCTGCAACATCCAGCCCGGAGATTTCCTTGTCCTTAGCATAATCTCCGGGATAACCTCCGGCAGCGCAAACTACACAGACGCAGGCGCGACTATCCCAATCTAGAGTCCTTATACGGTTTAATTTCTGCTCAGCTACCGCTGCCATTACTTCCACTAAATCCGATTTTAATCTAGGTAATATCGCCTGGGTCTCCGGATCTCCAAAGCGCACATTAAATTCTAAAGTTTTCGGGCCGTCTTTAGTGATCATTACTCCGGCGTAAAGCACCCCCCGGTAGTCAATGCCCTCTTTTGCCAGCCCGTCAATGGTACGATAGACTATTGTCTCTAAAATATTCTTAAGCAGTTCCTTAGTGACTACCGGAGCCGGAGAATACGCGCCCATGCCTCCGGTATTAGGGCCCTGGTCGAGATCATTGACCCTCTTATGATCCTGCGCGGAAGCAAGAGCGATCACTTCCCGGGAGTCAGTCAGCACTAAAATCGAGGCTTCCTCACCACTTAGGCATTCTTCGACGATGATCTTATTCCCGGCATCGCCGAAGATCTTCTCCTGCATCATGGAAGTGACCGCGGCCTTTGCCTCATCCGCGGTCTTGGCCACTACTACGCCCTTGCCCGCAGCCAAACCATCAGCCTTGACTACGCAAGGTGCTCCAACTTGCTCAATATATTTCTTTGCCTCAACTGCATCGGTAAAGACTCTAAAATCCGCAGTGGGGACTTTATACTTGGCCATCAGCTGCTTGGAGAAGACCTTGCTTGCCTCCAGCTGAGCAGCTAATTGGCTAGGCCCAAAGATCCGCAAACCATAATGAAAGAACTCATCAACGATCCCATTTGACAGAGGGGCCTCAGGCCCGACTACAGTTAGGTCAATTTTTTCTTTACGCGCAAAATCCAGCAGACGCCCGATATCATCTGCCTTTATATCTAAGCACTCTGCCTGTTGGAATATCCCGGCATTTCCAGGAGCGCAAAAAATCTTATCCACCAGCTTTGACTGCGCTATCTTCCAGACTAAGGCATGTTCCCTGCCGCCTGAGCCGATGACTAAAACCCGCATTTATTTCTTTTCTTTCTGCTCAACTGTAACCGGCAGTACGCCTGCCATTTCCCCTATAACATTTATTAATTGAGTATTTGCCGGAACGACTATTTTGGCATTATTCTGCAAAGCATGTTCTACTGCCTCAAGCTTCCTTAGGACCTGCGCGTTTCCCACAAAGAATTTCTCCGCGGCCTCATTGACCAATTTTATCGCCTCAGCTTCGCCTTCTGCCTCTAAAATCCTTGCCTGCTTTATGCCTTCAGCCTTCTTAATCTCCGCCCGCTTTTGTCCATCGGCAACGGTTTCTACCGCGGTAGCATAATCAACAGCCGCGATCTTTTCATTCTCCGCCTTGACCACCTTATTCATGGTCTCCTGCACATCCTTCGGCGGGTCGATTTCTTTTAGCTCGGTCCTTACGATCTCCAGGCCCCAATGCGAAGTTTCGGACATCAGCGTCCTATGCAGCTCATCATTGATCTTTCCGCGCTCGCTGTTAGCGGATTTCAAAGTCAAAGTACCAATTATATTTCTTAAGGTAGTGCGGGCAAGATTAACAATCTGGTACTGATAATTAAAAACATGATACACCGCGCTCTTGATGCTTTCCTCATCCGCCTTTACCTTAAAATAAACCTGGGCGTCTACTTTGGCGTTTAAATTATCGTTGGTGATGATTTCCTGAGGCTCAGCATCGACCATCTGCTCAGTTACGTTGATCTGGTAGATAACCTCAATAATCGGCATGATCCAGTTAAAGCCCGGGGAAGCAAACCGATTGTATTTTCCGAATCTCTCAATTAAGCCTCTATGGGTCGGCCTGACGATACGAATGCCCATCAAAAACACCACCACCGCCACAATGATCAAGACATACAAAAGATTCACCATCTTTACCCTCCTTGCGCAGAAAGCGCAACACTGGCCTATCCAATAAGGCCAGGTGTTTCGTTATTTTGCTTCCGCGATTCTATTAAACTCGTAGTAAACTTCATCCGGAAAAAGCCGGCATGCACCTAATTCCGCTTCCAGCGCCTGAACCCTTTCCTGTTGGTACAAGTATTCGGCATATTCAGATGGACTATACCGGACATTACGCAATTCGTCTTTCTCACCATTCTCCACATCAGTTAATTCTTCATCAATGAGCTTTTCTATATGTTCATGGATCTTGTCTTCATTATCCCGGATAAAGTTATCTTTTGTCTCTTCCGGAATATCCGTACGTCCCAAAATAACCGGAATCTTTAAATGCTCCTCGATCTCAGAAGTCATCTCCCGGCGCAACTTAAGCAAGCGCAATTTTCCCTCCTGTTTAAAGACCTCCATCTCTTCCAGCTTTTTACGCTCTTTGCAGTAAAGCTGCTTCAATAAATCAACATACATAATCTCCCCCTATACAATTTCTACTCCCTTTTTACCTTTTACCGCCTCGCCGATCACCCAGCATTTAAGTTTCTGCGCGGTAAGTTTAGCAATAATGGATTTCGCGGCAAACGGCGCGACAATCAAAACTAAACCAATACCCATATTCAAAGTGTGATACATCTCCCTATCATCGATATTTCCTTTATTCTGAATCAGGCGGAATATCGCAGGGACACTCCAGGAAGCTTTATTAAGGCGCACACTGACATTATCAGGAAGGATCCTTGCGATCTTATCGTAAAAAGCACCTCCCGTAATATGCGAAATCCCATGGATAGACTTATCGGGCAACAGACTCAATATCTGCTTGACATAAATGCGCGTGGGCTTCAAAAGCTCTTTGCTCATACGCTTCTGCTCATTAAGAGATAGCGCTTTGCGCGCCAATGAATACCCGTTTGAATGCAGGCCGCTTGACTCAAGGCCGATCACCAAATCCCCCGGCCGAATATCTTTGCCGTTAATGATCCTGGACCTCTCCACCACTCCCACGCAGAATCCCGCCACATCATAATCGCCATCCTTATACATCCCGGGCATCTGAGCAGTCTCACCGCCTATCAAAGAACATCCTGCCTCAATACATCCGTCATTGATCCCTTTTACAATATCCACAAGCGCGCTTTCACTCAAACGACTAAAAGCGATATAATCTAAGAAAAACAAGGCCTCAGCGCCTGTGCACAAAATATCGTTCACATTCATAGCCACAGCGTCTATCCCGATAGTATCGTGCTTATTGGCGAGCATGGCTATTTTTAGCTTTGTCCCCACGCCATCGCTTGAAGAAACCAGCACCGGATCCTTGAATTTATTCTTATCCAACCGGAAAAAACTTCCGAACCCGCCGATATCCTGCAACACCTCCGGCCTAAAGGACTTCCTCACTAAGGCCTTGATCTTAAATTTAAAAGCATTAGCTGCCTTAATATCTACGCCAGCCTTCTTATAGGTAACCTTCATTTGATTATCTCTCCCTGTCCGCAGCAATGTGTTTCAAGCGAAAACTTGCTATGTCTCTTCTCGGCAATTATAGGATACTTGCCGGTCCAGCAGGCAGTGCAATAATTCACATCCGCGTGCTTTAAGCACCCGAGCATTCCCTCCAAACTTAAATACCCCAGCGTATCCACCTCCAAATATTTCCTGATCTTTTCCAATGTGGTGTATTTATTGGCAATCAGCTCACTGGATCTATGGAAATCTATCCCGTAAAAACACGGATGTAAATGCGCCGGGCAGGAAATCCTTAAGTGGACTTCCTTGACGCCGGCCTTACGCAGGCTGCGCACGCGGATCTTGGAAGTGGTGCCGCGCACAATAGAGTCATCCACCACCACGATACGCTTGGCCCTTAATACATCCCGCAAAAGATTGAATTTAACCCGTACCCCGAGATCGCGTGTATCTTGCGCCGGTTGAATAAAAGTGCGACCGACATAGTGATTGCGGATAATTCCCATCTCTAAAGGTATGCCTGACTCCGTGGCGTATCCGAGGGCAGCGGAAAACCCGGAATCCGGAACCGGGACCACAAAATCCGCATCTACCGGATGCTCTATTGCCAGCCGCTCGCCGAGTTTACGCCTGACCGTATGCACTGTCTCACCGAAAACAACAGAATCCGGACGTGAAAAATAGATATGCTCAAAAGTGCAATGCGCGCGCCTGCCGTCGGAAGAAAGCTCCTTAGGCTTTACTGATTTTACGCCCCTTCCATTGATAAAAACTATTTCTCCCGGTTCAATCTCACGGATATATTTTGCGCCAATCAGGTCAAATGCGCAAGTCTCCGAAGCCAAACACCAGGAATTTCCCAGCTTTCCCAGGCATAACGGCCGAAATCCCAGCGGATCGCGCACGCCGATAAGGCTCTTGTTATCCATCATCACCAAAGAATATGCGCCCTTCACTCTTTTTAAAGCATAGACAAGACTATCCTGCAGGCCGCAAGATTTGGCCCTGGCCATCAGGTGGATGATGATCTCAGAATCAGTGGTAGTCTGAAATATGGAGCCTGATTGCTCAAGCTCCTGCCGCAGCTCAAATGAATTGACCAGGTTACCGTTATGGGCGATACAGATAGAACCCTTGGCGTATTCGATCAAAAGAGGCTGGGCATTTTTTACAACGCTTGATCCGGTGGTAGAATATCGCACATGCCCCACAGCCATCTTCCCCTTAAGCTTGGCTAAAACCTCCGGGTTAAAGACATCGCTGACCAACCCCATATCCTTATGTATAGAAAGGTTTCCCTGATTATTGGTGGCAATACCGCAGGCTTCCTGCCCCCGGTGCTGCAGGGAATATAATCCAAGATAAGTCAACCAGCTGGCCTGCTTGTTGTTGATAATACCAAATAACCCGCAGTATTCTTTGGGTTGATTATCAACGCTTCTTTTATATATCATATTACGGCTCTCTTCCTGTCCAACAGTAAGTGCATAGGCTCTCTTTAGGCATGCCTATGGCGGAAACCATGTCGTCTAGACGCTGATATTTAAGGGAAGTCACCCCCAGGTCACGCCTGATCCAATCTACCATCTTTTTAAACTTCGGCGAGTCTTCATCCACGTAAGTGCTGACGTTTGAAATGTCTTTACCTTCCAGCGCTTTGATGGCCTTTCGCGCGGCCAGCTCGCTGATGCTGCGGGTTGAGAAATTAAACTTGCAGGGAAACATCAGCGGCGGACAGGCAATCCTCAAATGGATCTCTTTGATCCCTTTTTCTTTGAGTTTCTGGATAGTGTAATTCTTAAGCTGTGTGCCCCTGACAATGGAATCATCACAAAAAACTATGCGCTTGCCTTTGATAATGTCTGCGACCGGAAGCAGCTTCATCTTGGCTACCAGATCCCGCCTTTCCTGTGAAGCGGGGATATAGCTGCGATCAAATCCGGGAGTATATTTTACCAGCGGCCGGCGAAAAGGCACGCCCGATTCCATGGCGTATCCGATAGCGTGAGTAGTCCCTGAATCCGGGATCCCCGCGACGATATCAATCTCAATATTATCATTCTGCGCCAGGCACTTTCCGCAACGCTCCCTGACCAGCTCAACATTGATCCCCTCGTATGAAGAAGCGGGAAAGCCGGTATAGATCCACAGGAAGCTACAGATCTGATTACACTTGTTGGGTTTTTTCTTTTGCTTCATGCCCGTTGCATTTAACAAAATTATCTCCCCGGGCTCCACATATTTTACAATATCAAATCCCAGATTGCAGAAAGCCGAAGTCTCCGTGGTCACTGCCCAGTCTTTGCCTTTTTTTCCAATGATCAAAGGCGTATAGCCAAACCTGTCGCGAGCGATATAAATCCCTTCCCTACTTAATACTAAAAGCGTGCAGGAGCCCTTAATCCTTTCAAACATCCGTTCTATGCCATCAGGTATAGAAGTTCCGCTGATGATAAGTTTAGCAGCCAGCTCCGTAAGATTGACCTTGCCGTCAGTAACCTCGCTGAAAGAGTGCCCTTTCTTGAACAATTCACGGGCAAGCTCTTTGGAATTATCTATGAAACCGTTGGTGACAATCGCAAAAGTGCCAAATTTGGAATTCATCACGATCGGCTGCTCGTCTTTGGCGCTGATCACCCCTATGCCCATGGACCCGTCCAGGTGTTTATAGTCCTCGTAAAACTTGGACTTAAACTGGCTGCCGCGAATATCGTGGATCTTACGCTTTAACTCGCTGCCGAATACCGCTAAACCGGCAAACTGATTTCCCAGGTGCGAATGATAATCCGTACCATAGAAAAGATATTCTTGACAACGCTCCTTGGAAATAACCCCGAATATACCACTCATAATTATGCCTCCCCAAAATGTTTCTTCGCGTATTCAACGCCGTTTTTAAATATCTGGAGCCCGTCGCCTTCCATATTCTTTTTATTTTGAGTCCAGCGGGGGTGCTGCTGGCGCAAAACATGCCTTTCCGGATGAGGCATAAGACCTAAGATCCTGCCGGTCTCATCACAAATCCCTGCTATATGATCAGTAGAGCCGTTGGGATTCTCTGGATATCCGGCAAATTCACCATCAGCATCACAATACTGAAAAATGATCTGTTTATTTTTCTTAAGCCGCTCTAAAGTCTTTTTATCTTTAGCTACAAATTTACCTTCTCCGTGGGCCACCGGAAGATAAATAACTTTAGGAAGGCTCTTGGTCCAGACACAATTATTTTTCGTCTTCAAATACGCCCAGCGCGACTCAAACTTTCCGGAATCATTGATGATCAGACTGGTTTCCTGCTTCAATAGATCATTGCCGGGAAGCAATCCGCTTTTTACCAGGATCTGAAATCCGTTGCAGATACCGATGATCAATTTTCCGTCCTTAACGAATTCCCTCAGCTCTTCGCCCAACTTACAACGCAGTTCATTAGCAAACACCTTGCCTGAGGCAATATCATCGCCATAGCTGAATCCTCCGGGAAAAGCCAGAATAGAATATTCATGCAGATCAATCGTTGCGGAAACCAAGCTGTTTACATGCACGAGGTCCGCTTCAGCCCCCGCCTTCGCAAAAGCAAAAGCAGTTTCCTTATCGCAATTTGTCCCTGCAGTCCTTAAAACGCAAACTTTAGGTCTTACCATCTCGCAACTTAACTTTCTATTTATCCCACTCGTTTCAGGGGAACCTTGTAAAACTTTTTTATCACCTTTACTACTTCCTTAGGCGTATCCACTACCGTAAAAATCTTCAAGTCTTCTTTACTGATACAACCATCGCGTAAAACCGTATCCTTAAGCCACTCAACCATGCCCTTCCAGTAATCACTTCCCAGGATCACTACCGGAAACTTGCGGATGCGTAGCGTCTGGATCAAATTAATAGCCTCGAAAAACTCATCCAGAGTTCCATAACCTCCGGGCATGATTACAAAAGCCTTAGCGTACTTGACGAACATCACCTTACGCACAAAAAAGTAATGGAAATCCAAAAGCGTATCCACATAAATATTAGCCTTTTGCTCAAGAGGTATCTGGATATTCAATCCGATAGACTTTCCTCCGGCGCGCTGAGCTCCCCGGTTGCCTGCTTCCATGATCCCTGGTCCGCTACCGGTAATAATAGCGTAACCTTCCTTGGCTAACAAATACGCCGTCTCTTCTGCCAGTTTGTAATATTTATTTCCCGGCTGCAGGCGGCTGGAGCCGAATATGGAAACAGCCTTGCCCACCTGGGATAAAACTTCAAACCCATCTACGAATTCCGACATAATACGGAATACCCGCCAGGGATCTTCTTTGGTAAAATCATCTTTGGAAGTTCTTCTGTTTCTTATCATATGAACTTATCCTCCTACCATCTCAATGGTTTCTGCCAGAATTCTTTCAATTCATCTATATCCGCGTTTATGCAGGTTTTCCCGTCCAAACCATACACTTTAAACGCTTTGTTCTTGCTGATGCACCCGGCTAAACCAAAAGGCAAACCCCTTAACGATTTCTCAAACACCTTCTGATCTTTTTTAGCCACCTCAACTATGAACCGGGAATTTGATTCCGAAAATAGAATGAAATCGTTCCTGGAATTCTTAGACTTATAGGGAACCTCCGACAAGAATAACTCCATACCTAATCCGCCGCTAAAGGCCATCTCTGCAGCGGCTACTCCAATCCCACCTTCTGAACAATCGTGCATCGCCCTTATCAATCCTTTTCCGGTAGCCTTAGACAAAGCACTGAATATCTTCTTGGCCAAAACAGTATTTACCTTTGGCACATTATTCCCTAACGCACCAAATAGGTCAAAATAATGTGAGCCGCCCAGTTCATTAGAAGTCTCACCGACCACATAAACCAGATCACCGGACTCCTTAGCATACATGGAAACAGTTTTTTCCACATCATCCATCACTGAGATCGCCGAGATTAGGATCGTTCCCGGGATAGCGATAGACTTACCATGCTCGGTAAACTCATTATATAAACTATCCTTGCCGGAAATAAACGGCACACCAAAACCACGGGCAATATCGTAACAACCATAAGCAGTCCTGACCAAACTGCCTAATCTGTCCGGCTTATCCGGATTACCCCAGCAAAAATTATCCAAAATCGCTACTTCTTTTAAAGACCCGCCTACAGCAATGATCTGGCGTAAAGCCTCATCAATACAAGATGCTGCCATCCAGTAAGGATCAATAAAACCAAATCTGAAATTTATGCCGTTAGAAACAATAACCCCTTTTTTGGAATCCAGTAGTGGCTTAACCACGCTGGCATCCGAAGGCCCATCATTGACTATCCCCGTCAGGGGCTTTAAAATAGTCCCTCCCTGCACCTCATGATCATATTGCCGGATCACCCACTCCTTAGAACAGATATCATAACGGGAAAGTAATCTCTGCAAAAACGGAGTCAGATCCTTAGCCAAAGGGATCTTCGGCTCACGGTGATGCTGCTGGACATATTCAGCCTTTTTTTCAATCTTAGGATTGCCCTTATGCAGGAATTGCATATCAATATTGCAGACCAGGTTCCTCTGATAATAAAGCTCTAACTTTCTGGTATCGGTAAATTCACCAATGACTGTGGCCTCGACATTCTCGGCCTTAAAGAGCTCAATCAGCGCATCGGATTTCTCGGGAGGCACAGCCAGGACCATTCTCTCCTGGGATTCGGAGATCCAGATCTCCATATAGGATAATCCCGTATATTTAAGCGGAATCTTATCCAGATCTACCCGCGCACCTAGTTCCGAGCCCATTTCACCTACAGCGCTGGAGAGCCCCCCCGCTCCACAATCAGTAATAGCGTCATAAAGATTTTTGTCCCGTGCCTGCAAAAGGACATCCAACACTTTCTTTTCCTGAATGGGGTTGCCTATCTGTACCGCGCCACTGGAAACCTTTTCCGACTCATGGGTCAGCTCACCCGATGAAAATGTCGCGCCGTGTATGCCATCGCGCCCGGTGCGTCCGCCCACCACCACGATGAAGTCTCCGGTCTCAACCTGCTTAAAAGATTTCTCCTTGGGCATAATCCCCACTGTGCCGCAGTAAACCAAAGGATTACCCACAAAGTGGTTATGGAAAAGTATGGCGCCGTTGACGGTCGGGATACCCATCTTATTGCCGTAATCACGCACTCCGCTGACTACGCCCTTCATCACCCGCTTGGGATGCAATGTGCCCACGGGCAATTTAGAAAAAGGATAATCCGGTAAACCGAAGCAAAATACATCGGTATTGAGAATCGGCTTAGCTCCCAGACCAGTGCCCATGGGATCGCGGATCACGCCGCCGATTCCGGTGTTGGCCCCTCCAAAAGGCTCAAGCGCCGAAGGATGGTTATGTGTTTCCACTTTAAAGCAAATATTGTATCTATCGTCAAACTTGATAATACCGGAGTTATCGTGGAAGACCGAAACACACCAGGGCTTTTTAAGCTCATTGGTAACTTTCATTATCGTGGACTTAAGGAGATTATCGATTTTTTTCTTGGAGGTCTTTCCGCCTACGACTTCTTTATAATCGATTCTGCCACGGAAGGTTTTATGATAACAATGCTCTGACCAGGTCTGCGCCACGGTCTCAAGCTCAATATCCGTGGGGTTACGGCCGAGGTTCTTAAAATAAATCTTGATGCAATTCATTTCATCAAGATTTAAGAAAAGCTGACCGCGCTGGCTTAACTCCATCAATTTCTTAGTCGTTGCTCCAAACAAATCAATGGTGATCAAGTCAAGCTGATATCCAGTCTCAAGCGTAGTTAACGCCTGAGACTGAACACCAGGAACAACATGCTGGATCAATTTATTATAAAGAAGCTTCTGGGAAATTATTTTAAGCTGAGAAGCGGTAAACCTTCCCTTGATCAGATATTTCTTTGCGGTTTTTACTGCGGTGACACTACTAACCCCTAAGTCGCGGATACCCTTTAGAGCGGATTCCTCAACCGGATCCATAACCCCAGGATTATAGGCAACTTCAACGACGTGTTCGCCTAACACCTTGACGCTTCGGAGCTCTAAAACTATTTTATAGCTTTGCGCGATTGGGTCTACCAGAAGCTCTTCACAGATCTTGCGCACCTGCTCCTCTGACAAGCTTCCTTCGAGAATATAAACCTGCACAAAAGAGACATCCCTGACTCCGGTTATACCCAGATCAAGGATATCCTTCTTGATGCCTTGGCCGACAGCATCAAAAATACCAGGCAGATCCCTTATTTCGATTTTCCAGGACACATTGACTCCAAAATTGTGGGTAGGGAGAAAATAGTGGATTAATTTCTATTGCTTTATCAGTTTCTTGTTGACACTTTCTAAATCCGGATTTATTACCCGTAGCATCCCAAACACCTATATTCCCACCTTACGGAAGATCTTATTTACGTTGCGCAGATAATAATCCAGATTAAATATCTTGTCTAGATCTTTGGCATTTAAATACTTTGGTACATCTGCATCCTCAAGCAGGTTCTGCTTGAAATCCGAGCCTTCTTTCCAGGTTTTCATTGCCGCTCGCTGCACGTAATCATAGGCTTTCATCCTTGGCAGGCCGCGCTCCATCAGCTCCAAAAGTACCCTTTGCGAAAAAATCAGACCATGGGTACGGGCCAAATTCGCCAACATGTTATCAGGATAAACCTGCAGGCCTTCGACAACCTGAATGAATTTATTCAGCATGTAATCTAAAGCCAGTGTCGAATCAGGTAAGATCACCCGCTCAACCGAGGAATGCGATATATCACGCTCATGCCATAAAGCCACGTTTTCCATGGCAGCCAGGGCGTTACCGCGCAAAAGCCGGGCCAGACCACAGACCCTTTCGCAGATAACGGGATTACGTTTATGCGGCATAGCAGAGGAACCTTTCTGACCCTTGCCAAAAGGCTCTTCAGCTTCTAAAACCTCGGTTCTTTGCAAATGCCTGATTTCGGTAGCGAATTTCTCTAAGCTAGAACCAATGATTGCCACCCGCGCCATAAAAACGGCGTAAATATCCCGCTGAATTATCTGGGTAGAGATATTCGCCGGCTTAAGCCCCAATTTCTTACAGATATAAGCCTCAACCTCTGGATCAACATTAGCGAATGTGCCCACTGCCCCGGAGACCTTTCCTACAGAGATTTCCTCTTTGGCTAATTTTAGCCGGACGTAATTACGCTTCATCTCATCGTACCAAAGCGCTAATTTTAGGCCAAAAGTAGTCGGCTCAGCATGTACTCCGTGAGTGCGACCAATGCAAACCATATCTTTATAAAGACGCGCTTTCTTAGCCAACAATTTGAGCAACTTTTCCAC
Source organism: Candidatus Omnitrophota bacterium (assembly GCA_026387455.1). Classification (GTDB taxonomy): domain Bacteria; phylum Omnitrophota; class Gorgyraeia; order Gygaellales; family Profunditerraquicolaceae; genus JAPLLR01. The sequence continues at coordinate 54,829 of JAPLLR010000025.1, forward strand.
GTCTTCAATTAGAATATCGGCGGCTGCAGCAAGTTGTACGCCCAGAGTGGTGTCGATTACGTCAGAAGAAGTAAGGCCCATGTGCAGATACTTGGCGTCTCGGCCAATATATTCCGAGACATTGGTGACAAAAGCCACGATATCATGTTGGGTCTTCTCTTCTATCCTTTTGATTTTATTGAGGTTAAACTTGGCTTTCTTTCTAATGCGGCTGACTGCTTGCTGGGGGACTTTATGTTGTTTGGCGAGAGCTTCTAAGGCGAGAATTTCAATGGCAAGCATGGTCTGAAACTTAAACTCATCCTGCCAGATAGCCTTCATTTTGGGTAGCGAATAGCGTTCAATCATGCGCTCTCCTTCCGCAGAAGCGGAATACCGGCCTTTCCTATAAGGCCGGGTATAAGCTTTTCCAGAAACCTTGATTATAGCAGAAAATCCCCTTTTCGCAAATGAAATTAGGGCGAAAACTGGCATAGCCACCCCTAGCGAATTGCCCGCTTAAGAGCCTCTTATATTATAGTTTAGCGGGTCCTGCCTTGGCTTGTCCTGCGCGCGGCTTATGGCCGTGCTCGGATCAAGCCAAGTCACCCGCTAAACCTACCAATTTGCTTGTAATCTCAAAGAATCCTATCCTAAAACGATAGTAATGGTAATCAGCTTATCTGGAGGGGTAGCGAGGAGGGTTTTGCGGCTGATGACGAGGTATTTTGAGTCGGCAACGGCGAGCTTGCGGGAATCCAATGTTGCGCCAGTTATGCGGTATTTTTTATAGTCAAGTTTCTTAGGATTAATAAAACTAATGCGCAATTTCCTACCGGCGAATACTCGCTTGATCGATATCACCGAGGTATGTTTAAATTGCTCCGACGATAATTTCGGCTCGATCAGTAAATCGCCGCACCTACCTTTCACGCCAAAGACTTCTGTCAAAAGCGTAAGCATATACCAACTAGCTGAACCGGTCAGGTATGAGTACATCCCGCGCCCTTCTGCATCAAAATACTCCGGGAGACAAGGATAGATCTTACTTTTAGATGTATTCAGCGCCATCTTATGAATAGAGCTAAGGACTTTCCAGCCTTCCCTAATGAACCCACGCCGGTAAAGGGCAAAAGCATACATCACTACCATATGGTTAAAAAACGCACCGTTCTCTTTATCACCGTATTTAAAGGAAAAAGCCCGGCCTAAAGCGTGCTGCTCATCCCCAAAATCCGTGTTCAAGCGGTATCCGCCAAATTTTTTGTCAAACAGAAACCTTTTGGCGCTCTTTAGGATAGAACAAATCTTCCTCTCATCCGCCACGCCGCTCATAATCGGAAAAACCTGCCCGGTCAGAGTCATCTTTACTAAGCTCCCTAGCCTACCCCCTACGCACTTCTTATTATTATCATAATAACTGTTAAAGAACCCTTCCCTTAGCCATTCGCTTTTGCGTATATGCCGCATCATCCAATCAGACTTCTCCAGCAAATCTCTGGCTAAAGCCGCGCTGGCAATGGTAAATTTCTTCCCGGAAACTCCGGACTTAACCTTGCTAAAATAAACATCAAGTGTTTTCTGCTTGATCTTAATGCTGTCATAGTTGACCTTGCCAAACAAGAGCTTTATCTCCTGGGCCAGCTCTACTTCTTCCGCTCCTGTTTTCAACAACAGTTTTGCCAAGAGCTTCAGATTATGCGCGTACATCGAGGAAAAAGCCACACTCTCGCCAAACTCTTTAGCCATATCCAATCCGTCATTCCAGTCCGCACCCTCAAGCCGTACGTGATTATGAGCGCCGACATTAAAAAACTGAGTCAGATTCTGCAATAACACATGCTCAAAAATTGTCCCCTCATAGATCTTGCCCGAGATAGTCTTAAGCTTATTTCCATCGCCAAACTTATAACTCTTATCGCAAACCCGCGAACGGTAAACATGCTGGTCGCGAAAATACGCGGCCTTCTCAAAAAGGATCTCCTGATCACCGGTCTCGTTGATATATAGATCCAAGGTCAATAATGGCCAAACACCATGATCCATCCAGACCCGGGCAATATCATTACGGTCTGCCAGGAACTCTCTCGGCTTTATACCGATAATAGTAGCGTTTGACCCATCAATACGCACGCCGGAGAAATTATTGACCAGCATTTCTCGCACAGGATTGGGGTCGCTTAAAATCAAACCCAGGCAATCCTGCCACAAATCCCGCCAGCCCCGGCCACCCTTGCCATAATCAAAATCCGGCAAGAATGAGCAGCCGAAGATCTTGCGTAAAATCGGCTGGATGCTCACCCAACGCAGCCAATTATCAAAATCTGTATCCGTTGTTTTTACGCTGATCGCCTCCGATTTTTCTTTCCAGTAGGATTTAGTCAGAAAAAATGATTCCGCGACTTTCTGGGTGCTTGAGAATTTATTAACAATGGCACCAATCCCTAACCTACTTTCTGAAATACCCATCGCGATAATAAAGTTGAAGCTCTCCTTTGTGCCCAGAGTCATCCGACGGAAGCGCAAAGCTCCCATGGGCTCTCTGCCCTGATAATTAGCTGGCGTAGGTAAAGTATTATTGATTACACTTTCCGGAGCTTCTAAGTCACCTCCCTCTCCACAGAACATCTCCTGCGTGGGATATAAATATTGCGGAGAGTTGAACTGCTCATCCCAACCCAACACAAAATACTGCAAATTGTTAGGTTTATGCCCTGCTTCGTCAAAGGAAAGCGTGGGCTTAGAAATGACTCCGAATTCGTGAAGGTCAAGACGCTGTAAGAGCGAAGTCACATGACGGTGATCACGGATAGTGTTGGCTCCGCGGCAATACATGGGAATAGCCGCTGTAGGAGTAAAAGATATCTTGCGGGAGGAAACATTAGTCAGGGTGACGAACATTATCTCAACCGGCTCCGAGGAACTAGGCACAAAAGAAAGTATCTCGGCCTCAAGGCCGAACTTAATATTAACGCGGGTGACTTTCTGCCACAAGAGTCCCGCCTCAAGAGAAACTCTATCTTCCTTAAGTTGGGCGAGGTTCTTTGAGACACCGGTTGCGGACCAAACTTTATCTTTGTCGATATAAACCCAGAAATTACGCGAAGCGCGGGAAACCATTAAGTCAATACGGGAAACCGGGCTAAGCAAAAACGCATCCTGGCCGCTTTTAATATCGCCATGTAAATCAGGCGTAATCGAAGACATCAACGCCTCATTGCAAAGGGGAAAATACAGGCTATTAATTCGGTGGGCGGCAGCAGAATCAAAGCTGCCATGATTGTCACTAAACTGCCAGAGGTCTTTCGAGGGCACTTATTCTTTCACCCCCGAAGCAGCCGTCAACTTCTTAAGAAATGCGGGATCAATAGTACCGGAGAGTTTCTGAGCCTGGCGCACATCTTTCCAGCTTAAATCGTACTCTTTCTTATAATAATATGCCACAGCGCGATTATAATAAATCCCGGACTGATTCGGCCGGGCTTTAAGCTCCTCGCTAAAGACATTGATCACCTTGTCTAGCCAGGCAGTATCAATAATGGAAACATTCTTCTCACTGCTCTTAGAAGTTTTACTAACACATTCTTTATTCGTTGTAGCGCATCCTGAAATGATTAAACACAACAACACCAAAATAATCGATCTCATATCCATCCTCCTTATTAATTATATATCCTTCCAGAGCTGACCGGAAAAATTCTCCTGCATCATCTGAAACATTTTCTCTTTATCCGCATCGCGAACACGGGTAAACTTTATGCCATAGACCTGCTTATTGCCGATTTTTTTATGCCAGACTATAGCTATCCCAACATTAAAAAAATATTTTTCGTTAAAATATAGTTCTACTTCTGCGCATCCATCAGGTAATACCTGCTCCAAAGTCAAGCAACAGCCCTTCATGTTCAAATCCTTAACCTCACAAGGCACATGGGGGGCTCCTGCGCTAAGTCTTATTTTAACCAATGCTGAGATCTTCCATCTCGGCAACAGCCTGTGCTCCTTAGGCGCTCCCGGCACCGGCTCTTTATTCTTAAAAAAATCAAATAGACTCATAGTTGATTTAAACCACTCCTCTCCAATAATTATATCACTTATATTCAAAAATGTATAAACAAAAAAGGCCGGACAATTAAGTCTAGCCCTTTAACACTTAAAGACTACTTTCCTCCAGCTACCTTCCGTACCTAACTCTTAATTGCTCTGCAGTAGGAAGGGCAGAATAAAACTCCCCCTGTGGACCCACAAAACCATTGCTTTGCCTTACTAAAGTGATCGCTATGCTACCGCCGTTTCTGCTGGGTACATTTATAATCACTGTCTCTCTATCAAAAACTTGAGGCTGGTTAACAGAAGGAACGTACACCACATCTGGAGCCTCTACAAACGCACTGTTTACATAAACGGTCTCACGATAGGACGGACTCCTTGCGACTACTGATCCAATTACAAGCCCAGTTGCAAAACTACCCCAAAACCATCCACTATTATACCGGTAACCGCCGCGATCGCGATAACGATAATAGTCGTGGCCTCTGGGACCGCCACGGATTACCTGTGGACCACCACGAGGGCCGCCTCTAGCAAATGCATTATTAAAAGGTATAACTAATGACAAGCTTAAAGCTATAATTAACCAGAACTTGTTAGAAAAAGTAATCTTACCCATCTTAAGCTCCTTTCCATTTGCTAATTATAAAACATAACTTTTTTATCTCCTTCCATATATTAGACGTAGAAAAGAACAAAATTATTCCAGGAAAATTTGATGATTAAAAACTGGGGAAAACAAAAAACCCGTCATGTAAATGACGGGTTAGGATTTGCCCTGCTTCGTAGTGGTTGCCCCGCTTCATAAACGCTTCAAAATTTCCTCGGCTTTGCCTCGTAAATTTTTCGCATTCGCGGGACTGCCCTAAATGAAAACGCCTCATAAAAATAATGAGGCGTTTTCGTATTAAGGTGGTTGCGGGGGCCCGATTTGAACGGACGACCTCAAGGTTATGAGCCTTGCGAGCTACCAGGCTGCTCCACCCCGCGATTTTCTTCAAGGTGGAATTCCGAGGCGCTACATGCGCCGAGGGGCCACCCCGCGATATCTATCTTTTCTTCTCAGGCACTATTTTGACGGGAATCTCACCCTTACGCACCACGCCCATTTTCTCCCGGGCGATCTGCTCCTGATATACAGGATCATCGGCGATGCGTAATAGTTCCTGCTGCAAAAGAGCGTTCTCAATATTCAAACGCTTAATCTTTGTTTCCAATGCCCGGTTTTTATCCCGCAGTTCCTGCAGTTTTGTGTATCCGGGCAAAAATAACACTAACAGAAAGAACGTCACTCCAAACAACCAGAATGCTTTTCTTAATGTGGAAAGCATCGACTACTTCCAAAGAGTTCCCGCGTAAACCGCGCTCGTTCCCAGCTCCTCTTCGATTCTAAGAAGCTCATTATACTTACAGATCCTGTCTGTGCGAGATAATGATCCGGTCTTGATCTGTCCGCAATTGGTCGCCACCGCAAGATGAGCTATGGTGGTGTCCTCTGTCTCACCTGAGCGGTGAGACACGATCGCCTTGTAATTATTCTTTTTAGCGATCTCAATTGCCTCTAATGTCTCTGATAGAGAACCAATCTGATTAACTTTTATAAGTATAGCATTGCCGATTTTTTCTGCAATGCCTTTTTTGAATATTTTGGGGTTAGTCACAAAGATGTCATCGCCGACTAACTGAACCTTGTTACCCATAGCTTTGGTCATCTCAATCCAGCCCGTCCAGTCAAACTCAGAAAGCCCGTCTTCAATAGAAATTATCGGATACTTCCCCAGCCAGCTTTCGTAAATCTTGATCAGATCGGCTGAAGACTTCTGGGAATTCTCAAAAATATATTTGTCGTCTTTGGCAAAAGAGCTAGCAGCACAGTCTAAAGCTAGAGAAACATCCTTGCCCGGCTTATATCCTGCTTTCTCAATGGCCTGAATGATCAAATCCAACGCCTGATGGTTAGAAGTCAGGTTCGGGGCAAATCCGCCCTCATCTCCGACGGAAGTAGAGAGCTTATCAGACTTAAGAAGTGACTTCAGATTATGAAAAACTTCAGTTGCCACGCGCAGAGCCTCGGAAAACTTAGGCGCACCGATAGGCACAATCATAAACTCCTGAAGATCCAGGTTATTATCCGCATGCATTCCGCCGTTTAAGATGTTCATCAAAGGTACCGGCAGAACTTTAGCCTCCGTTCCACCCAGATATCTATACAACGGCTCTTTTTTATCCAACGCCGCAGCCTTAGCCACAGCCATGGATACTCCAAGGATGGCATTGGCACCCAAATTAGCTTTATTTTCGCTTCCATCTAACTTGATCAAAAGAGCATCTATCTCTCTGAAATCAGGGACTAAACCCTCGATTTTAGAAGCAATTACGGTATTTACATTGTTGACGGCCTTTAAAACTCCTTTACCTAAATATCTCTTCTTATCCCCATCCCTTAATTCTAAAGCTTCTTTCTCACCGGTAGAAGCTCCTGAAGGTACTGCGGCGCGGCCCAACATACCGTTATCCAGGATTATATCCACCTCAATCGTAGGGTTACCCCTTGAGTCTAAAATTTCACGTCCAATGACTTTCTTAATCTTTACCATATCCTTTTATCTCCTTTAATGAGCCCCGCCAAGGCGGGGCGAATTACCCCGCCGAATGCCAGCAGAATTTCACGGCGCTTTGCGCCAGTAAAATTCTGCGGCGCTTATGAGGCGGGGTTCACATATTATACACTTCAAAGAAAACCCGTCAAGGAGAATTGCTTTTGGAGAAAAATACCTTTGACTAAAGGAACCCCTTGTGATATTGTGTTTTATACAAAAGGAAGCCTTTAAATGAACCAGAAAAAACTTAAATATTATATACGGCTTTACTGGGTACGCATCATTGTCATCATGGTGGCGCTTTTCGCCACTATATTGCTGGTGGTGATTCTTTACTATGGACTACGCGCATGGTTTGACTCAGAATCATACCTGCGCCAGACACAGCTTGCCCAGACACCCATGCAGGTATT
>JAPLLR010000027.1 GCA_026387455.1 Candidatus Omnitrophota bacterium
GTATCATTCAGGAGGGATGTATCACTTCATGGACCAGGATAATTACGAGGAGATCGCCATTCCAGAAAATGTCTTGGGGGATAAGACAAAGTTTCTTAAGGATAACTTAGAGGTGACGGGGAATTTTTATAAGAATGATACCTTAAACATAAATCTGCCATTTTTTATTGAATGCAAGATCATCCATACCGAACCCGGGATAAAGGGGGATACGGCAAAAAGCGGCACCAAGACGGCGGAGATCGAGACCGGAGCTACTATTCAGGTCCCGCTGTTCGTTGACGAAGGAGATACGGTCAAGATCGACACCCGTACCGGCGGATACATTGAAAGGGTAAACTGACATGAATATCAAAGAGATCAAGGAAATGATTAATTTGATGAATGAAAACAATTTGATGGAGCTTGAGGTTGAGAAGGACGGCATGCGTATCAGGCTTAAGAAAACTTCATCCGGTACCGAGATGATCCAAGGTCCGATAGTGTCGGAGCGCTACAGTGTTGCGGCTGAGGCTCTGGCAAGGGCTGCAGCCGAGCCGGCTGAGAAAGCAGGTGTTAAGACTGTCGAGATAAAGGCGCCCATGGTAGGTACTTTCTACCGCGCGCCGTCACCGGAAGCGCCGCCTTTTGTTGAGGCGGGGCAGACCATCGATGTGGGTCAAGTCATCTGCATTATCGAAGCTATGAAACTGATGAATGAGATCAAAGCCGAGGTCAAGGGAAAACTTCTGGAAATGCTTGTTGATAACGCTGAGCCCGTAGAGTTCGGCCAACCGATGTTTCTAATCGAACCACTTTAAATATATGTTCTCTAAAATTCTTATTGCTAACCGGGGCGAAATAGCTCTGAGGATCATCCGCACTTGTCGCGAGATGGGGATCCGCACAGTAGCAGTCTTTTCTGAGGCGGACAGAAGTTCTCTCCATGTGCGTTTTGCCGATGAAGCGATATGTATCGGCACTGCCGCCAGCGCCAACAGTTATCTGAATATCCCGGCTATAATTTCGGCCGCGGAGATCACCGATGTGGAAGCGATACATCCGGGCTACGGATTTCTCGCCGAAAATCCGCATTTTGCCGAGATCTGCGAATCCTGTAAAATAACTTTTATCGGACCCACCCCTGAAAATATCCGGCTTATGGGCGACAAGATGGCTGCCCGTTCTACCATGCAAAAAGCCGGGCTAACCATTATTCCGGGAAGCCGTGAGGCCATTAAAAATAAAGAAGAGGCCTTAAGGGTAGCTAAGTCTATCGGATATCCGGTTATAATCAAGGCTGCTGCCGGAGGCGGGGGTAAGGGTATGCGCATCTGCCACAATGATCTCACTTTGATCTCAAGCCTTATGACTGCCCGCTCCGAAGCCGAGGCGAATTTCGGAAATTCCAGCGTTTATATCGAGAAATACATTGATAAGCCGCGCCATATCGAGATCCAGGTGCTGGCGGATAAATACGGGCATTTCCTGCATCTGGGTGAAAGAGACTGCAGTATTCAGAGGCGCCATCAGAAGCTGCTTGAGGAGTCTCCTTCTGTGGTAGTGGATGAAAAGCTGCGCCGGCGTCTGGGTGAAGCAGCGCTTAAAGGCATAAAATCCGTGGATTATGTCAGCGCGGGGACTGTAGAGTTTCTGCTGGATGCCAAGAGCAATTTTTATTTCATGGAAATGAATACCAGGATACAGGTGGAGCATCCGGTTACTGAAATGGTCACCGGCCTTGATCTGATCAGAGAGCAGCTCCGTATAGCGGCAGGCGATAAGATCAAACTCAAACAAGAAGACATCAAGCTCAGGGGCGCAGCCATAGAATGCCGTATCAATGCCGAGGATTATGAGAATAATTTTATGCCCTGTCCGGGTAAAATTGATATGTTGGTTTTGCCGGGCGGCCCTGGTGTAAGAGTTGATTCGCATATTTATCCCGGATATGAGATCTCTCCATATTATGATTCTCTGGTGGCTAAACTTATCACTTACGGCCGCAACCGTCATGAGGCTATACGCAAGATGTCCAGGGCGCTGCATGAGTTTCATATCTCGCCGATAAAGACTACCGTGCCGTTTCATCTGAGGTTAATGGAGAATCCGTTATTTTTAAAAGGCGATATCTCGACACACTTTGTGCAGGAAATGCTTAAAGACGAACAAAAGATTTAAACAGATAACTCATAAGGAAAGGACTATTGAGATGAGAATAGGTATACTTACAGGCGGCGGAGATTGTCCGGGCTTGAATCCGGTAATCAGGGCAGTGGTGCGCAGGGCTATGATTGCAGGGCATCAGGTTATCGGAGTGAAGAATGGCTGGAAGGGTATGGTTGAAAACGACACTATGTCTCTTACTCTTGAGAGCGTTTCGGGAATCCTTTTAAAGGGTGGAACTATTTTAGGCACTAGCCGGACAAATCCCTATAAAAAAGAAGGGGATGTGGAGAAGGTAAAAGAAAATTTCAAGAAGATGGGCTTGGACGCCCTGGTTGCTGTTGGGGGTGAAGATACGCTTGGTGTAGCTTCCAAGCTGGTGAAAGACGGCTTGTCGAATATCGTGGGAGTGCCAAAGACCATCGATAACGATTTGTCGGCTACGGATTATACTTTTGGGTTTGATACTGCGATAAATATTGCCATGGAGTGTATCGATCGCTTGCGCACTACCGCGGAAAGCCATCATCGCATTATGGTGGCTGAGGTGATGGGCAGGCACGCTGGCTGGATTGCTCTTGAAGCGGGGATCGCCGGAGGCGCAGATATGATCCTTATTCCGGAAATTCCTATTGATATAGAGGAAGTCTGCGACATACTTAAGAACAAGCGTGAGCGGGGAAAGCTTTTTAGTATCGTAGTGGTTGCCGAGGGAGCGCAGTTTAAAGAGACCGGCATGATTTTGCAGGAGAAAAAGTTGGATGCTTTTGGGCATGTCAGGTTGGGAGGGATCGGAGAGGAACTGGGTCAGTTGATTGAGAAAAATACCGGATATGAGACCAGGGTCAGTGTTCTCGGCCACATTCAAAGAGGAGGGTCTCCTACTGCTTTTGACCGCGTACTAGGTACGCGTTTAGGGGTCAAGGCTGTGGAGCTGGTTCTTAATAAGAGGTTCGGGAAGATGGTTGCGCTTCAGGGAGTCAAGATTGTTGATGTTCCTCTTGAGGAAGCGGTGAAGGCCCTGAAGACCGTGGACATGGAGCTTTACGATATCGCTAAAGTATTTTTTGGATAAAGAGAGGGGTGAGGTTAAAATGAGAGACAGGATTAAGGATATTCTGCTGGAAAGCATCCAGGTAAAAGAAGAAATCCTGCGTTCGCAGATAGGTCATATCCTGGAGATCGCAGACCTGGTTATTGAGTGCCTTAAGAAAAATGGCAAGGTTCTGATCTTCGGTAACGGCGGCTCTGCCAGCGACAGTCAGCATATCGCGGCTGAATTGGTGGGTAGGTTCAAAAAAGATCGCACTGCGCTTGCGGCAATAGCCCTGACGGTCAACACCTCAATCATAACTTCACTGGCTAATGATTATAGCTATGACATAATCTTTGCCAGGCAGATCGAGGCCTTGGGCCAGAAGAACGATGTGGCTATCGGGATATCCACTAGCGGTAAGGCTAAGAATGTGGCTGCGGGTCTGCGTCAGGCAAAGAAGATGGGGTTGAAGACCGTGGCGCTTACCGGCGGAGACGGCGGAGATATCGCCAGCCTCGCTGAAGTGTCGTTAATCGTTCCTTCCCGGGTTACCGCGCGGGTCCAGGAAGCGCACATTACCATAGGGCATATCATATGCGAGCTCATCGAACAAGCCGTCTGCTAGAAGATAAAATCAAAAGTCTGGGCCAATTAAGCAAAATTACCGCCAGACTGCGTAAGTGCGGGAAAAGAATAGTCTTTACCAATGGCTGTTTTGATATTCTGCATTTCGGGCACGCCAAGTATTTGCAGGAAGCTGCCTTACTAGGCGATGTTTTAGTGGTCGCGGTCAATAGCGACAGCTCTATTAAAAAGATCAAGGGCAAGGATAGGCCGATAGTCGACGAGAAGAGCCGCTTGCGCATGATAGCAGCACTTGAAAGCGTGGATTTCGTAACCCTGTTTAGCCAAAGCACTCCCATAAACGCCATCAAAGTCATTAAGCCGTCGATTCTGGTCAAAGGCGCTGACTGGAACAAAGCCAATATCGTGGGAGGAGATTTTGTTACGGGTTGCGGCGGTAAGGTGAAGTCGGTTAAGCTGGTCAAAGGTCTTTCTACCACCAATCTTATAAAAAAAATTGCCAAGAAATCTTCAGGATAAAGCGGTCCTGCGTATTATCGACGCCAATATCAACCGGGTCAAAGAGGCGTTGCGGGTTTGCGAAGAGGTGACCAGGTTTGCGATGGATAATCGCTCGCTTACTTCGGGACTTAAGGATATTCGTCATGAGGTTGACCTTGCAGTTAAAGTTTTGCCGGTCAGTTTTAGCGCTAGGCTCAAAGCCAGGTGTAGCCGGTTTGATGTAGGCAAAGAAGTCTTTGGCAGGGAATTAAGCCGCGACGATATCGGCGATGTTTTCTTCGCTAATATGCAGCGGGTCAAGGAATGCACAAGAGTCCTTGAGGAATTTTCCAAGCTTGTCAGCGTGAAGGCCGCGGTGAAATTTAAGCGCCTGCGTTACCAGGCTTACGATATAGAGAAACGAGCTAAGAAATTCATATCATGACCCAGCTAGAGTCCGCCAAAAAAGGCATAGCCACTCGTCTTATCAGGCAGATTGCCCGTTTCGAGGGCCTGCCGGTTACGCAACTTTTGCAGTATATTAAAGACGGCAGAGTGGTTATCCCCAACAATTCCCGCCATAAAATAAAAAAACCCTGCGGCGTAGGTTTTCGGCTAAAGACCAAGATCAACGCCAATATTGGAACCTCTACAGATAGGCCAAATCTCAAAGAAGAATTGAAGAAACTGGATACGGCTGTGCGTTATGGCGCTGACGCGGTGATGGATTTAAGCGTAGGCGGAGATCTCAGGAAGATCCGCAGGCAAGTTTTGCGCCGCAGTCAGGTTCCCATAGGTACAGTCCCGATTTATGAAATCGCGGTTTCCGCGCATAAAAAGCATAAAGATTTCCTGAAGTTTAATATCGAGGATATACTTTCTGTGCTCGAGGCCCAAGCTAAAGAAGGGGTGGACTTTTTTACAATACACTCCGGAGTGACTCGGAAAAGCATCGAAGCCATGAAAAATAATCCGCGGGTAATGGGGATAGTCTCGCGGGGTGGCGCGATGATCGCGGCATGGATGAAGCGGCATAGAAGAGAAAATCCTTTTTTTGAATATTTCGACGCCATACTAGATATCGCCTATACCTATGATGTCACTTTAAGTTTAGGTGACGGCCTGCGTCCGGGGTCTGTGCTGGATGCTACCGATGAGGCGCAGATCACCGAGCTTAAGATTTTAGGGGAGCTTGCTCGTCGCAGCCGCAAAAGAAACGTGCAGGTGATGATCGAAGGGCCGGGGCATGTGCCGCTTGACCAGATACAAAAAAATATCCTTTTAGAGAAGAAGTTTTGCGACGGCGCGCCGTTTTATGTGCTTGGGCCGCTGGTCACGGATGTGGCTCCCGGGTACGACCACATTACTTCATCCATCGGTGGAGCTTTGGCTGCCAGTTTTGGCGCGGATTTTCTTTGTTATGTGACCCCTTCCGAGCATCTGCGCCATCCTTCGAATGAAGACGTGAGAGAGGGCGTAGTCGCTTCGCGTATCGCGGCACACGCCGCTGATATCGTCAAAGGGGTGAAGGGGGCTATTGATTGGGATAGGCAGATGTCTCAAGCCCGACGCAAAAGAGACTGGAATAAGCAGATAAAGCTGTCGATCGACCCGGATAAGGCCAGGAGCTACCGATTGTCTTCAAAGCCGCAAGATGCGGATGTGTGTACTATGTGTGGAAAGTATTGTTCTATTAAATTGTCCGAGGAGTGCATAAGTAGATAATGGTGCACCCGGCATTAGCCCCTTCCTTAAAAGGTATAGGAAGGGCTACCCCTCTGGGGTTATAGGATATGCCGGTGCGCATTAGGTAATGCGAGAGTAGTTCAGTGGTAGAACATGTGCTTCCCAAGCATAAAATGGGGGTTCGATTCCCCTCTCTCGCTATGATCCATAATTAAGAACTAAAAGCTAAGAATGCCCAGTAAATTTAGTATTTATTTATCTGTAATCATATTATTGGTTTTGATTATCTCTGGTTGCGCCAGCGAGCCTATTGCTAATCCGATCACTTCGGCGATTCCCACTTCCGCAACTCTTTCTAGAACTTCTATGGCAATCATAACCCCGAACACTCCCGGTGTATATCACCGCGTGGAAAAAGGGGAGACTCTTTGGAGGATATGTAAATCCTACAATGTAGATCTGGAAGAGGTCGCCGAGCTTAATCGCATCGCCGATTCAAAAAGCATCGAGGTGGGCCAGAAAATATTCATTCCCAACGCCAAGACGCAGCATGTGATCGCGGTTCTAGCCATGGATAACGATGAATTTATTTGGCCGATCAAGGGCACGGTGATCTCTGGGTTTGGCCAGATTTCCAGTGATGCGTTGAATAAAGGGATCAATATCGAGCCAAAGGCAGATGTAAATGTGGTGGCTTCTCGAAAAGGTAAGGTGGTTTTTTATTCCAATGATTTTGGTATCTTCGGAAAGACCATAATCATCGAGCACGCGGACGGGCTTTCCACGGTTTACTCCCGCAATGGCAATATCTACGTAAAAGTGGGAGATATGGTGCAAAAAGGCGCGCTGCTCGGCCGCGCAGGTAGAGCCGGAAGAGACAAGCGCGTGTATTTACATTTTGAAGTACGCAAGGGTTCGGTGGCTCAGAATCCTTTATTTTATCTGCCATGACCAAAGACACATTTTTCGGCCGTAAGCTTTGTCTGGATATCCTCAATAAGCGGGTAAGCGACTTAAAAGACGGCTACCGTCAGAATATCGCTATAGTTGGAGATGAGTTGGTGGGAAAGACAACTCTAGTCTTTCGTTTCCTTGAGTCTTTTTTCGATACCCGCATCATCACTTTGTATGTTGAAGTGCGCCCCGAATCGGTCGCTGCTTTTGCCAGAAGGTTTATCGGCATCCTGCTTTATAGTTTTCTTGCTAATAGCGGCACTCCTCTTAAAGAAGATATTGATTTTCTTATATTGCGTTCCGAGCGCTATATCCCGCGCACGGTTGAGAAAATTAGAACGATACTTTGTGCTGTCGATAAAAGAAAGAAAAATAATATTTTTACAGAGTTATTGTCTTTATGCGAGTCAGTGCATCAGGAAACCGGAAAATCTAGCGTGGTGATAATGGATGAGTTTCAGAATGTAGAGAACTTAGGCATTGCCAATATCTACCGTGAGTGGTCGCGCTTGCTTATTTCTCAGAAAAACACCATGTATGTAATCATTAGTTCCATGAAATACAAGACCCGCACCATTCTCTCCAAAGACCTGTCATTATTGTTCGGAAATTTTGAGATGGTGGCTGTGGAGCCTTTGGATATTGCATCCAGCCAGCAGTATTTAAACCAGAGGCTCTCTGGTATCTGCCTTGATCAGGGGTTAGCCAAATTCATAGTCCATTTTACCGGCGGATATCCTTTGTATCTGGAGGTGATCACCGAAGAACTTCTGAAGGTGCAGAACTTGAGCCTGCCGGATATCCTGGATAGGCTCTTGTTTGATGCATCTGGAACTTTAAATCAGCGTTTTTCAACCTGCATGAAACGTTTTCTAGATCTACCTAACAGCAATGACTATGTTTCTATTTTGTATCTGGTGGCAAGCGGCAGAAACAAGGTAAAAGACATCGCCAATGCCCTGAATAAGCCGGTTAAGCAGCTGCAGCTGCGCATCAACCGGCTTATGGAGATGGACACTATTACTAGAAACGGTGATTTTCTTGGGATTAATGACCGTGTATTTGGGTTCTGGCTGCGCTTTGTTTACAAAGAGAAATCGCGGTCGCTTACATATGATGCTAAATTCCAGAACACAAAGTTTCGTGACCATATCGAGGAGATGATCGGGGAGTATATGAGCAGTTCGCAAAAGCCGGTATTTGAGCGTGTTGCTGAGCTGATGCGCTCATTTGAGGATGATACCCTGCAGATAGAGAAGCGTAAGTTTAAACTGGACCATTTTCGCGAGGTCAAGCCGGTACAGCTTAATATCGGAAATCTGAGGCATGGGCTGATCTGCCGTTCGCAGGAAAGCGTGTGGATAGTGGCTTTTAAGACTGAGGCTTTGACAGAGGAAGAGATCACGGCTTTTTCCAGAGAGTGTAAGAAATTCCGCAGCAAGCTACAAAGAAAGATAATCATTGCTTTTAAGGACTCGGATTCTAACGTCCGGCTGAAAGCGATGGAGGAGAAGGTCTGGACCTGGGATATCAATAATTTAAACAAGTTTATGGACCTTTATTCCAAACCTCGGGTTATAGTATGAGGATAGGCGTTATCTCCGATACCCATATTCCGGCCAAGGCCAAAGAGATCCCCAAAGAAGTGTTGGAGGCTTTTAAGAAAGTAGATATGGTCATTCACGCCGGGGACTTGGTGGATTTAAGTGTTCTGGACCAACTTAAGGAGGTTTGCCCGAATGTATTAGCGGTTTACGGCAACATGGATCCGGAAGCGGTAAGCGAGAAATTACCGCAAAGAATCGTTTTAAACGCCGGAAACTTTAAAATAGGAGTAACTCACGGTTCTGGCTCACCCGATAGCCTGATGCGCGTGCTTTCCGAGATCTTTAAGCATGATAAAGTAGATGTGATAATCTTCGGACACTCCCATGAAGCTTTTAATGAAAAGATTAAAGGAGTGCTATTTTTTAATCCCGGTAGTGCAACCGACAAAATCATTGTCGAGTATAATTCCTATGGCATCATTCAAATCAATGGTACAATAGAAGCAAAGATAATTAGATTATGACTAAGTCTACTAAGCTCTGGGCTCCCTGGCGTATCAATTATGTGCAGGGAAAGAAAACTAAGGGTTGTATTTTTTGCCAAGCGGTAAAAACAAAGCGCGACTACGTGGTTTTCAGGACACGGAATTCGCTGGTGTTGTTAAATATTTTTCCTTATAACAACGGACACTTGATGGTTTCGCCACTCAGGCATGTAAACGATACCGCCAAACTGAATCAGGCTGAGATGGTGGATTTATTCGCGGCAATAAATACGGCTAAGGATTTATTGAAGGTAGTGCTTAAGCCGCAAGGTTTTAACGTTGGGATAAATTTGGGGCACGCCGCGGGCGCAGGTATTACCGGGCATCTGCATATACATATAGTGCCGCGCTGGGTTGGCGATACCAATTTTATGCCTATTACCGCTCACACAAAAGTGATTTCGCAGTCGCTGAAAGAATTGCATAAAAAACTGACGCATGCTTACGCAAGATCAAATTAAGAAATACGAAGACCAGTTGCTGGCGAGTTACGCCATGAAGAGCTCAGCTACCCGTGGCAGAGCTCATATGGAGTCGGAGCATGCTTACCGCACCTGTTATCAGCGTGACCGGGACAGGATCGTGCATTCCGCGGCTTTCCGCAGGCTGGAATATAAGACTCAAGTGTTTGTCAATCATGAGGGTGATTATTATCGCACTCGCTTGACACATACCATTGAAGTGGCCCAGATCGCCCGCACTATCGCCGCGGCTTTGCGCCTGAACGCTGACCTTACCGAAGCGGTCGCTCTAGCTCATGACTTGGGGCATACGCCGTTCGGTCACTCCGGAGAAGACGCGCTTAATGAGCTGATGTCCGGACACGGCGGATTTAACCATAATTTTCAAGGGTTAAGAGTAGTGGATTATCTGGAAGAGCGCTATCCGGATTTTCCCGGCCTGAATCTTACCTGGGAAGTACGCGAGTGGATAGTCAAGCATTCTTCAGCATTTGATAAGGCGGTTAAAATTAAAGAGTTCCGGCCTAAAGAGGCCCCGACGCTGGAAACACAGGTGGTGGATATTGCCGATGAAATAGCCTATGACAACCATGACCTTGACGACGGGATCACTTCTGGGCTGCTTAAGGAATCAGAGCTTGAGAAGCTGGCCATCTGGAAAGATATATGGTTAGATATTTCCCGTAAGTATGCTAAAATAGACATCAATAAAAAGAAATACCTAATTATACGATCTTTGATCAATATGCAGGTCACGGATTTGATCCGGGAGACAGAGAAGCGCATCGTAAGCCTTAAGCTAAAATCCTGCGCCGATGTGAAGAAGTCGCGCCTGAAAGTGGTAAGTTTCAGCTCCCAGATGATCGCCTTGCGCAAGCCTTTAAGGGAGTTCCTTAAGGAGAGACTCTACCGGCACTATCGCGTGATCAGGATGAGCAATAAGGCCAAGCTTTTTATTCAGAAACTCTTTGAGTATTATGTGGATAGGCCCGAGGCTTTGCCGACATCCACGCAGAACAAGATCCTCCGAGACGGTGTGCGCAGGGTGGTCTGCGATTATATCGCCGGCATGACAGATAGGTACGCGCTAGATGAATACAAAAAGTTATTTGACCCCTACCAGAAAGTATAATACCTTAATCTCCTGTATCCACAGCATTTATCGGCTGGTAAACTCTACCTACGAATTAAAAGACCTTATCCCGCGCCTGGCGCGCCTCATTGCCCAGATATTTAACGCCCGCGAATGCATGATCCTGCTTTTGGATTCCACCCGCCGCTATTCCATATTCAAGTGCCAGCTTAGCGATAAGAAAAAACACATAATTGACGTCAAACTTAAGATCACAAACCGGCAAGAAAAGAAGATCCTAAAAGACCTTTCCTCGATACGCAAGGGCACGTTTTTAGGAGTTCCGCTTATCTCTGAAGATATAATCGGCATGATTATCATCAAGCGTTCGCCAACTGATAAACCGTTTGACCGGACTGATCAGGAGATGATCATGACTATTGTGGAGCAGGCGATCATCGCGATTAAAAATTTGCAGCTCTACGAAGAGCAGCAGAAGATCGTTCTTGGTAGCATCAAGTCTTTGGTGACTTTGCTGGATACACGCGTTCCCCAAGAATACACCCATTCGCCGTATTTTAGCCGGCTGGTCGCGGCTATCGGCCACCAGATGCATCTGGACGAGAAGCAGATCGAGAGTTTGAAATACGCAAGCCTACTGCATGACACGGGAAAAGTAGATATCCCCCTTGAGATACTCACTAAGACATCCAAGCTCACCGCTAAAGAATACGACATTATTAAGACGCATCCGGTTAAGGGAGCCCAGATCCTGCGGCCGCTGCAGATATTAAAACCGGCGATTCCAATCATCATGCATCATCACGAGCGTTGGGATGGCACAGGATATCCGTCTCGGCTTAAGAAAAACCAGATCCCGCAGGGTGCGCGTATTATGTCGGTGGCGGATGCTTTTGAGGCCATGGTGTATGGAAGGCCATATCGTGAGAGGATGAATATTGCGGAGGCGGTAAAAGAGATCAAGAAAAAAAGCGGCTCACAATTTGACCCCAAGGTGGTAGAGTCTTTCTTAAAGGTAGTAAAAAGGATCAATACAAAAAATTACTTGAAATCATGAGCTAAAGAGGGGTATAATACTTAAATTATGGAACGTAATAATGCCTATCAGTTGGAGCTTTTTACTCCCGGCGCTAATGCTGGAGTTTTAAAACCGCGCTCGGAGAAAAAGGCTTTTTTGGCTAGATTTCGCGCCTACGATAAGGTCATTCTGATGATTATTGGGATCGTAGTGACCAGTATTGTTTCTTTTTCTCTGGGCGTAGAAAAAGGCAAGCAGATATCCATGCGCAAAAGCAGTGCTGTTTTTGACGTGGCTTTAGTAGAAAAGCTTCCACAGGCGCCGCTTATTAAACAGCAGCCGGCGGTTAAAACTCAGGCTCCGGCTGTGCAGGCGGCAGTAAAGCTAGCTACCGTAGCGGCTACCGGTAATAAAAATGTTGTGGTTATGCCCTCTGTACAGACAGCCATAGGCAGCTACGCTATTCAGGTGGCAAGCTATAAGACTAAGAGCGCGGCACTTAGAGAATCCGAGGCGCTGAAGAAACAGGGTTTTGTCACGACATTATTGACTAAAGGGGATTATATTGTTCTGTGTGTGGGCAATTTTAACAGTAAAGAGAAAGCGCAGACTATGTTACCGCAGCTTGCGAAACGGTATCAGGGTTGCATGATCAGGAGGTTGTAAAAAGTTATGGGAATACATCCGTCTTTAAAAACATCCGATAAAGTTAATAAAGCGCGTTCGGTAATGAAGCGCTCCGAGCGCATCAGGAGCATGATAGAAAAGGGCCAGTGGAAGGAAGGCGATGATGTCTACGGGCTGCCCAAGATCAAGGCCGTAAGGATCAAGATTAAGAAGGAAAAAGTGGAGAAAGCTGCTGATGCTGTTGCCGGAGCCGATGGCGCAGCCGCTCCCGCAGCGGGTGTCGCTAAAGAAGTAGCCCCGGCTAAGGGTGCTGCTAAGGCAGCAGATAAGAAATAAGGGATGCGTTTTAGCTTACGAAACTTGCTTTTGTGCGCACTGCTAGTGACTCTAGGGTGCGCACATTTTGTTTTTGCGCAAAGCGTCGTTTCTATGAAGGGCGAAGTTAATTCAGACAACATCAATTTGCGCGCTGATTCCACGCCAGTTTCGGAGGTGATTTGTACTGTAAGTAAGGGGACTAGGGTAGAAGTGGTCAGGGAGTATTATGACTGGTATAAAATTCGCCTGCCCAAATCCGCGCCCAGCTACATAAAAAAACGCTTTGTCGCCTGCCTTGATGAGGTGGCCCAGCCTGTCTGCTTTAACGCAAGAGTGATCAATAACCGGGTCAATGTCAGGGCTCGGCCTAATGAAAGCGCGCCGATTCTTGGGAAAGTGGATAGGACTCAAAGCCTGGTAATCTTGTCAGAAGATAAAGGCTGGTATAAAATACAGCCAATTCCCAATAGCTACGCCTGGATTCATAAGAAATTTGTAAAGCAGGAAGCTTACCCCGGCTTATCCGAACCATAAGGGACGCACTTGGCAATCCTTTGTGCCAAGGTGCAATGAAGTCGGGGGTGAAGAGAAGGTTCAGTAATCCATGAGCAACCTATTAATATCTTTCGTAATATCCTTCGGCCTGCTGATCGTGGCCATGAGCGTGCATGAGTTCGCCCACGGTTGGACTGCCTATAAGCTGGGGGATATGACCGCCAAGTATTCTGGCAGGCTTACCCTGAATCCTTTGGCGCATATTGACCCTTTCTGGACCCTGCTTTTACCGCTAATCCTTTTTATCAGCACTGCCGGACATTTTGTATTCGGCGCGGCAAAGCCAGTGCCTATTAATTACTGGTCCCTGAAGAATCCTCGCAGGGATATGTTCCTGATCGCTTTAAGTGGTCCTCTTTCTAACTTCATCTTCGCGTTGCTCTTGGCTCAGATAGTCAATGCTTTTGCGCCGCCCGCGATAGTCTCATTTTTAATGTTTAGGCTTATTCTGATCAATGTTGTTTTAGGAGTTTTCAATCTTATACCTATTCCACCGCTTGATGGCTCGCGTATATTCATGAGCCTTTTGCCGGAAAGCTTGGCGGATAGATTCAGCCGTTTGGAACCGGTGGCTTTCATCATACTTTTAGCGCTTTTATGGATGGGGGCGATTGATTATATTCTCTGGCCGGTTGTAGGATTCATCTTAAGGCTATTACGCATAGGGATGGTCTGATGCAAAGAATAAAGCTTGATCTAGGGGGTCGTTCATACAATATTATAGTCGGGTTTGATATTCTGCCGGCGCTGGGTAAAACTTTAAAGAAACTTAATATTGGTACCGACGCCTACATTATTACTAACGCTTTGATCCGCCGGAAATTCGGGGCTAAGCTTGAGGATTCCTTAAAAGGCGCAGGGTTTACCGTGCGTTTTAAGGTGGTGGCGGATACAGAGAAAAGTAAATCCATTGAAACTGCCGCAGGCGTGATCAGGGACCTCGCGCTCTATGATAATAAAAGACGGATATTTGTCATAGCTTTCGGCGGCGGAGTGATTGGAGATCTGAGCGGTTTCGTGGCTTCGATTTATAAGCGCGGCATTCCTTATGTTCAGGTGCCTACGACTTTGCTTGCCCAAGTTGATTCCGCGATCGGCGGCAAGACCGCTGTGGATCTTTCCGAAGGAAAGAACCTTGTCGGAGCAATTTACCAGCCGCGCCTGGTGTTCAGCGACTGCAAATTTTTATCGAGCTTAAACCCGCGTCAGCTTCGTTCCGGACTGGCTGAGGTGATCAAATACGCGATTATCAAAGATAAGTCGTTGTTTAATTATCTTTTCACCAATATCAAAGATATTCTTTTCTGCAAGAGGTCGGCTCTTGAGCGGATAGTTTTATCCTGCAGCAGCATTAAGGCTAAAGTTGTCAAGCAGGATGAGAGAGAAGAAAGAGGTATCCGCACCATCCTTAATTTCGGGCATACCGCGGGACACGCCATCGAAGCTGCCGCGGGATTCACCAAATATACCCATGGCGAGGCCATTGCTTTAGGTATGCTGGTAGCTTGTGAAATAAGCAAGATGCTTGAACTTATTGACGAGCCGCTTGCTGTTAAAGTCGAGGCATTGATCAGCAAAGCGGGACTACCTACAAAGATCCGCGCGGTTAAGCTGGAAAGAATCATCAGCGCGCATTACCGCGATAAAAAGTTCATAGGCCCTAGAAACAAGTTTGTTTTGATCGGCGCGATCGGCAAGGTAAAGATCGTGACTAATGTTCCTTTAGAGGTTATTACGGAGTCGTTGAAAAAAAAGTTTTAGCGGCTTTGCGTAGTGAGTTTGAATTTTACCCCAGTTGAGGTTTCCAACTCTACATCATCAAGATTTATCTTCCTTACTTTTATCCCTTCTACTGAATCACCTTGTTTTACCACCTTATTGTTGATCAGCGCATAGCCTTGATTTTTTGAGAAAAATACACCGTTAAGCATGAGAGGGGGGATCATTGGTTCGATTTTCGCTTCAACTATTACAGCCGGGGCTGCTTTTGGTGGGATAGGGCTTGAGGTTTCTTTGGCTGCGGGTTTAGCTATTTTTGCGGTTTTTGGGCTGGCAACTGGCGGGGAGAATATCCCAAACATTATGTTGGCGGCAAATATTCCGGCGCAGGCCACTAATGCATAGAGTAGGTAGGAGGTTAATTTGCTTGCCGAGCGTTCCTTATTTACTTCGGTAATAATATCCTTATTTGTCGAGCGCTCGACTTTTTTCAGGGCGTCATAAATAATGCTCATGGTGTACTTCTTCTCCTGTAAGGTGGCTGCTTAGCTCACCGATGCATCTATTTACCAAAGGGATGTCGATGGTGTCGGTTTCTGCGACAAATCCG
Organism: Candidatus Omnitrophota bacterium; assembly: GCA_026387455.1. Lineage (GTDB taxonomy): Bacteria > Omnitrophota > Gorgyraeia > Gygaellales > Profunditerraquicolaceae > JAPLLR01. Next base: position 15,380 of record JAPLLR010000027.1, read on the forward strand.
GCAAGCAGGGCCCTGTCGCAAAGGGTATTGATCAGGCGGGGTGTTCCGGTAGAATAATCCCAAATCGCCCGTATTGCCTCATCAGTGAATTCTATTCTTCCGGCGCTTCCTGCAACGCTTAGGCGGTGATTAATATAATTTCTGATCTCTTCCTGCTCTAAAGGCGAGATATGAAAGCGCACCATGATCCTTTGGCCAAGCTGGCGCAGGTCATGGAGGTTGAGTCTGCGGGTAAGTTCAGGCTGGCCCACCAGGATCACCTGTAGCAATTTTTCTTTCTCAGTTTCAAGATTCGAGAGCAGGCGAACCTGCTCAAGCAGGTTAGATTTAAGGTTTTGGGCTTCATCAATAATTAGGACTATATTGTTTCCCGCTAAAGACTCGCGAAGGAGGAATTTATTCAGTCGGGCGATCAGCGCTAAGCGCGAACTGAACGCACCTCGGATGCCGAAGTCTTTGACGATGGCTTCCAGCAGTTCCATTTCAGAAAAATAGGGGTTAAGGATGAAGGCGGTCTTTATTTTTCTGCCCAAGTGGCCCAGAAAATAGCGGCAGAGGGTGGTTTTACCTGTCCCGACCTCGCCGGTAAGGACCAGGATGCCTTTTCTTTGGGAAACACCGTAGGAAAGGTGGGATAAGGCTTCCTTGTGCTTCTTGCTTAAGAAAAAGAAGGCAGGGTCAGAGGTGACATTGAAAGGACGTTCTTTTAGGCCGTAAAATTGACAGTACATTTGGCTCCTCGATGACTATTATAGCAGAATCGAAGGATTTGTAAATAGGTTGACACGGTAGGTAGGATATGTTATATTTACTTAACTATGACGGAGAGTAGTACTCAAGAACGCAGGGTGTTCACTCGGACAAAGCTAAAGACTGCGTTAAGGTATCAGATACGTGGCACTTCGGATTTTAATAACGCCATCTGTGACGATATCAGCCTCGTGGGCATCGGATTCGTAAATGATGAATTTCTAACTCCGGATACTCTGGTTTCTCTTGAGATCAATGTCCTTTCCAAGGTTTTGAACGCAGTGGGAAAGATCTCCTGGAGCCTTCCGTTGCCTCACTCCGAAAGATTCAGGGTAGGCATACAGTTCCTAGAATTTGACCCCGTACAGAAAGAGTACCTTACGGATTTCATCAAAATGCAGTTAAACCAGCTGTAAGATAATCTTAGAAAGGTAAGGTAAGTGTGATGGTAGAAGAAACAAAGCAAGCGGAGAAACCGGTAGTGGAAATTCAGACAAATTGCCTGGGCTGCAGCAAGCCCCTCAAGAAGATAAGAAGATATTACCGCGACGGCAAGTTTTATTGCATCAAGCGTTGCTGGCGCACTTACTTAGATAAATCTAAAGCAGAGGCAGGGGAGAAGAAGTAATGCCTAAAGGAAGAGAACGTAGGGTCCACCCCCGTATTGATCATAAACTTCCCATAAAAGTTGCGATAGATAAGTATGGCTTTGTCACTTCCACTAAGAACGTCAGCTGTGTCGGTGCCTATTGCCATATTACCAAATATATTCCTCCTTTTACGAAGGTCTCGGTTAAATTATCCCTTCCGGTGGCTACAGATCACGGAAAAAAGAACTATACGGTTGAGTGCAAGGGAGTGCTTGTGCGCACCGAGGATGAGGCAAGGGGCGGTTTCAATATCGCAATATTTTTTAACAATATAAAAGAAGACGAGAAAAAGAAGATCTCCCAGTACCTCAGTCAATATTTGACCCATCAAGTCATCGCCTGAAAAGATAAGGCTATGGGCTCAATTAGAAAGCCCCATCCAGTAAAGCTTATCGTCGGATTTATCTATAAAGATAAATCAATCCTCGAAAAAACAGAATCCATTCTTAGGAAAAATTTCGGAGCAATAGATTTTCAAAGCAAGATTTTCGCTTTTACCCATACTGATTATTATAATAAAGAGCTGGGGACCGGTTTAAAAAGAAAATTTATAAGTTTTAAGCCGCTCATCCTACCCCAGAAGCTTGCTGGCATAAAGGTCTTCGCCAACAGTATTGAAAAGAAATTCTCTAAAGATTCCCGCCGCTTGATCAACATCGACCCCGGTTACATTGATCTGCCTAAGCTAGTCCTGGCTTCAGCTAAAGATTTTTCCCATCGTATATATATCGGCCGCGGGATCCACGCTGAAGTGACTTTGTCTTATCAGAACAAAGCTTTTAAGTGGTATGAGTGGACTTTCCCCGACTATCGCACCCCGGAATACATCGCAATATTTACTAAAATTAGAAAGATTTATTTTAAGCAGGTGAGAAAGTAATGTACCCAACTTATCTGGATGCTTTTAACAGCGGTAAGCTCGAAAGATTAGCTGAACAGGCATTTGGTATGCTTGAGAGTTGTGCTATTTGCCCGCGCCAGTGTAAGGTAAACCGTCTAAAAGATCAGAGAGGTTTTTGTAAGACCGGATCAAAGGCTAAGGTCTGCAGTTACATGCCCCATCATGGCGAAGAGCCGCCAATTTCAGGAGAGCGCGGTTCAGGCACGATCTTTTTCTCCCACTGCAACATGAGCTGTGTTTATTGTCAGAACTACGAATTCAGCCAGGCAGGGGAGGGTAGAGAGGTGGGGGCCGCGGATTTAGCGGGTTTTATGCTAGAGTTACAAGGTATGGGTTGCCACAATATCAATTTAGTCACCCCTACTCATGTTATGCCGCAAATTCTTAAGGCTTTGTGCATTGCAGTATCCAAGGGCTTAAAAATTCCCCTGGTTTACAATACAGGCGGTTATGAGTTGCCGGAAATGATCCGGTTGCTGGATGGTATTGTGGATATATATATGCCGGATATGCGTTATGCAGATCCGGAAATGAGCAAGAAATATTCCCATGCCCCAGATTATCCGAAATATAATCAGGCTTCAGTCAAAGAAATGCATAGGCAGGTAGGCATTGCGGATATGGATGATCAGGGTATAATAAAGAAAGGGTTGATCATCAGGCATCTTGTGTTGCCAAATCATATCTCAGGAATAGCAAAGATCATGAAATTTATCGCGCAGGAACTTTTGCCTGAAATATATATCAGCTTGATGAGTCAGTACACGCCGTATTATAAGGCCAAGGATTTCGCGGATATTTCTCGTAGGGTAACTTTGGGAGAATACGAGGAAGCAGAGACTATTATGCATCAAAATGGCCTGTATAACGGCTGGACCCAGGATTCAGGCGGCTTAGAGCGATTTGCAGGCGTACATATAAAATCGAATATCAGAAAAAATGATCCCTAAAAACCTTCCGGAAATACTACGTAACAGCGCAGCCAAGCACCCTTTCCATAGCGCCATAGTATTCGGCTCAAAGAAAATATCCTATCATTCGCTTAACGAGATCACCGACCAGCTGGCAGAAGGCCTCATTAGCCTTGGCATCAAGAAACAGGAGAATATCGCTATTTTCCTCGACAACTGCCCGGAGTTCATTATAAGTTATTACGCGATCCTAAAAGCAGGCGCAGTAGTAGTCCCCGTAAATTATATGTTTAAGATAGATGAGGCCCGGCACATCTTAAGAGACAGCGAAGCAGTCGCCGTCATAACGAGCGCGTCGTACGTATCTTTTGTAAGAGATATTCGCCGGGATTTACCATTATTCCGCCATATCTTTTTGACAAAAGATTTCCATGCGATCCGCCGCCACCACACAGATGCAATTAAACAGGTATCGCCTGAGCCGAATGATCAAGCTGTGATCCTTTACACCTCAGGCACTACTGGCCTGCCTAAAGGAGCGGTCCTTTCGCATTACAACCTGGTTTCAAATGCCACTGACTCTTTAGAGGCAATACGCATCAGCCATAAAGACGCTCTTATTTGCGTCCTGCCGCTGTTTCACTCATTTGCCGCGACAGTCTGCATGAACACGCCGATACTGGCCGGATCAAAAATAGTGATCATGAAATCCCTTAAGTCCTTTAAGAGGATAATCCGCGCCATCCGCAAAAACAAGGTAACGGTATTTCCGGGAATCCCGTCCATATTTAATATTTTAAAAGACATAAAGCTGCCCAAAATCATGCAAACCCCGTTGATCAAGGTCTTTAACCCGGTGCGCATATGCATATCTGGTGCGGCAGCGCTTCCTAAGCAGACCCTAAAAGCCTTTGAATCAAAGTTCCGTATCCCGCTTCTTGAGGGTTACGGCCTTACTGAGGCGTCTCCGGTCGTAACCCTTAACCCCCTGCGCGGAACGCGCATTGCCGGATCTATCGGCCCGCCTTTATCGCGCAATATAGAACTTAAGGTTGTAGATGACGCAGGGGGAGAGCTTGGGCCGGAACAAATAGGCGAACTTATAGTCCGCGGTTCTAATGTCATGCTTGGTTACTTCAAACAACCCGAGACAACAAAAGAAACGATTCGTAACGGCTGGCTGTATACCGGAGATATGGCAAAAATAGACAATAAAGGTTATGCCTATATCGTAGGCCGCAAGAAAGAAATGATCAATGTCCGCGGGCAAAATGTCTATCCGCGGGAAATCGAGGAAGTTTTGCATCAGAATCCCAGAATTAAAGAAGCGGCGGTTATTGGTATTGAGGATATTCATAAAGGTGAAGTGCCTAAAGCGTTCGTGGTTTTAAAAGAAGGTGAGAAGGCTACGGAGCAGGAGGTGATTCATTATCTGCGGGAGAGGCTTGCTGGCTATAAAATCCCTAAGCAGGTTGAATTTAGAAACGCACTTCCTAAGAATACTACAGGAAAAATACTAAAACGGGTGCTGACGGATGAGGAAAAAAGAGGGAAATAAGCTGCAAAGATTCTTTAAGTTAATTTATCTAAAGCTTTTTCGGATAAATGACACGCCGCAGAAAATCGCTTTAGGTTTTGGTTTGGGGGTATTTCTGGGAATTCTTCCCGGCACCGGACCCATTGCGGCCCTATGCTGCGCGTTTTTGTTCCGTCTTAATCGAGCCGCGGCATTTCTGGGCAGCTTGCTGACTAATACCTGGCTAAGCATTGTCACTTTTGTTCTTTCTGTCAAAGTCGGATCTTTTATGATGAATATGGAGTGGCACAAGGTTTATCAGGGGTGGTTGGCAATCCTTAAAGATTTTCACTGGGCCAACTTGTTTAAGTTAAGCGTTCTGGAAATTGCATTTCCGGTGCTGTTGGGTTATTTTATAATTTCTTTGTGCGCGGGGATCCTGGGGTATATAATAAGCTTGATTGCAGTGATTCAGGTCAGAAAGTCAAAGGAAAAGAAGATTTGTTAATCACCTGGCCTTAGCCCCTTCCTTAGTCCCTTCCTTAAAAGGTATAGGAAGGACTACCCCTGTGGGGTTAATAGGTATAGGAATGGCTACCCCCGTGGGGTTAAAGGATAGGCCAGTGTTGCGCTTTCTGCGCAAGGAGGATACGATGGATTTTAATATGCCGGGGCCGAATAAAAGAGTGTGTGCGTATTTTATCGATGCGATAATAATTACAGCTATCGGGATAGTTGTATCATTAATGTTTTCCATGAATCTTTATTGGATAATTTATGTGCTATTGATCTTATTTAAGGATAGTTTTAACGGACAGAGCTTTGGTAAATATTTAGTAGGAACGCAGATAGTTGATGAGAATAATTCTCCTGCTAGCATTTCCAAGGCGGCGATCAGGAATATCTTTATGGCTATTCCGTTTTTTCCTATAATTGAGTATTTTGTTATGCTCAATGATAAGCAAGAAGGCAGGAGAATAGGGGATAGAGTGGTTAAAACCAGGGTTAACGATTTAAAGCCTGAGCTAAAAGATAGTATTTTTCTTTTGATTTCTCTTGTGCTGGTAGTGATTTACGTTGCAGTAGTTTTGGGCTATACTTATACTTTAATAAAGCTGGATCCGAGTTTAATTAAGCAATAGGATAATATGGAATAATTACTATGCGTAAATCTTTCCTGAAATACCTGTTCCTTATTTTTATATGTATAGGTGCGCTTTCTTGCTCACAGCAGGAAGTGCAAGCGCCGAATATTCTGGAGGCTAACAAGAGTTATGTTTCCAGTGCTCAGGTCGGGGATTTTGCTCCCGGCCAGCTTCAGGCGCATTATCAAAAACACGGGTATGAGTTTGGCAACATTTCGCAGGATGAATATTTAGCCGGCGCACGGGCGATTTTAAGCGCTTTCCCGGACAATGATCTGCTGGAAAAAAGAAGATCAAACGGAGATGTTTTGCATTACAGGGCAAGCACCGGAGAATTCGCGGTTATGGCAAGCGATGGAAGGATCCGCACCTATTTTAGGACGGATTACCAATACTGGTTAAGGCAATGAAAAATAAGAAATATGTATGTCCGGTATGCGGATTTGGCGGCTTAAAAGAGCCACCTTTTGATAAGCTGGGTGAAGCATCTTATGAAATCTGTCCCTGCTGCGGTTTTGAGTTCGGTTTTGACCAGGCGCCTTATGTGCAGTTCCGTGAATCCTGGCTAAATAGCGGCGCTCAGTGGTATGTACTTAAGCAGAAACCTAAGGCTTGGGATCTGCAAAAACAGCTTAAAAATCTTAAAAATTAAGGCTAAAAAACAATAGAAGAGAGGTTGGAGGGAGGTAGAGAATCGTGATTTCTACCTCCCTTTTATTTTTTATCTTGACATCCACACAGATGTGTGGTATGGTTATCCCATGAAGCTACTAGTTAAGGTCACTCCAAAGCAGCAGAAGGTGTTGGATTTTATTCAGGATAGAATCAGCAAGGATAATCTTCCACCAACCATACGCGAGATCGCCGCGGCATTAGGATTTTCTTCAACTGGTACAGTACGGGATTATTTGAACGCGCTTGAAAAAAAGGGTTACTTAAAGCGCAGCAGCAATAAATCCCGGGCAATTGAATTATTGCAAGGTAGTTCCGATAAAATCCGTTTGCTTTCTAGTATTCCCGCGGGAAAGCCTAACGAGGCTCATGAAGATACAGATAATTATCTGGACTTTGAGCAGATGTTTTCTAAAAAGTCCGCCAAGGGTGAAGTTTTTGCCTTGAAAGTCAAAGGCGACAGCATGTGTGATGCTGGTATCATGGATGGCGATATCGCAATTATTAGAAAGCAGCTTACTGCTGACCCTGGTGATGTCATCGCGGCTTTATTAGATTATAATGAAGTTACTCTAAAACGTCTGAATCGCAAGGATAGTAAGTTTTTTCTTGAGCCAGCCAACAAGAAGTATCAGCCCATACATAAAGATTTTAGTATTTTAGGTAAGTTGATCGCAATTGTAAGGAGTTATGAGCCAGTCAGGATTTAATCCAAAGGCGCGTTGGGATAGGCACATTCCGGAAACCGATGACTATACTCCGGAGTGGCTTAATGAGAAAATCGATGTCCTGGCTTTTTTTAGAGCCGCAAAGATCTATCCGCGCGCATTCACCTGGAATAATAAGTGCTATCGTGTAAAAAATATCACCTACAACTGGCAGGAACGCCGCGGCCAGGAACTCATTTCGTTTTTCTCCGTCCGGACCCGGGCAAACCTCTACCAAATCTCATTTAATAATACAAGCTACTCTTGGCGAATCGATAAGGTTATAGACTAGTAGTTGGCGGGTGGCTTGGCTTGATCCGAGCACGGCCATAAGCCGCGCGCAGGACAAGCCAAGACAGGACCCGCCACGTAATCCATATGATTCTACATATCGACATGGATGCTTTTTTCGCCTCAATTGAGCAGGCGGTTAACCCGCGCCTGAAAGGTAAACCTTTGATTGTCGGCTCCCGCGGCAATAAGCTGCATACCGTGGTTTGCGCGGCGAGTTACGAAGCTAAGCGACTGGGCATTAGCTCTGGGATGTCCACCCGGGATGCTTTAAGAATCTGCCCGAGTTTGGAGTTTGTCCCAGCCGAGCAAGGTAAGTATATTTGGACCTCAGAACAGGTCCTGGGGCTGATCAAGGAGCATGGTTACCCGGTTGACTACGTGTCTATCGATGAGTTTCGCCTGGATGTCGGAGCCTTAAAAAACCCGGTAAGTTTAGCTAAACGAATCCAAGAGCAGATATATGCAAACTTTAACATTACCGCTTCAATCGGCATAGCCGGAAACTGCCTATTGGCAAAGTTGGCATCTAAGCTAAATAAGCCAAACGGCATAGCTGAAATAACCTCCGAGAACCTAGTTCAGGTATTGAACAATACTTCGGCAGACTCACTTTGTGGCGTGGGAGTTAAAACTGAAAGTTTGCTGGATGCCAAAGGAATCAAGACCTGCCTGGATTTATACCAGAAATCACCCAGGTTTTTGGAGGCACTTTTTGGTAAAAATGGCCTTAATCTTTACGCGTCTTTACATTCGGTTGAGTCACTGGAAGTCTCCGGAGAGCCCGAGAAACCCAAGTCCATAGGCCATTCATATACCTTGCCGCGCTCTACGAAAACCCCCGGGTTTATCCGGGCCTGGATCAGGCTTTTGTCAGAGATGGTCGCCCAAAGGCTTAGGCAGGAAACTCTAGTTTCTGAGACCGTGCACCTATGGCTAAATGGCCCGGAAATAGGTAATTTCGGGGCCCAGAAAACCTTTCAAATAGCTACTGATGACGGGTCAGAGATCTATACTAGAAGCCTTAAGATCATGGTTAGGGGTGGCCTAAAAGAGCCTAAAATAAGGGCTCTGGGGGTGACTTGCGGTGGTTTAAAAGTCTGCCAGGAAGGAGCTTTATTTGAAGAGGAAAAACGCAGAGACAGGCTTCTCAAGGTAATGGACAAAATCAACGGCCGTTTTGGAGATAGTACCATTTATCCTGCCCAAGTTACACTCACTAGAAAGTTTCAGTAAGGGTAAATCAGCCCAAAAAGAATATAATAGAATAAGTAAGGATTTTCCCATAATCTCAGTTGGATTCTAACCACGCAAGTCCAGGGTAAGAATGAGTAAGTCAAAAGTCACTTATCCACAAGAAAATCACAGCATAGAGTAAGTCATTATATACCAAAGCTTTAGAGGTGGTTGTCACGTATAGGCTAGTTAACATAAGAGTTATTATAGGAAGTAGCCTAGTGGGGCAAGCTCAGGGCAAAAGGCCTCTTGGGGGCATCTGGTACCAGATTCTTAGGCGGTTTTGACTGCTTCAGGGTTTGCGGGGTTTGCAGAATCAACTCTTTTTGGGTGCGGATCTTCCCTGGAACTGATTACGTAGTGGCCTCCCTGGATCTTTATGATGGTTCCTTTTACCAGGGCTGTGGCAATTGTCCTGCGTGCTTTTTCTAAAGTGCGGCTGAATGTTGGCTGGGATATGCGCATAAACCGGGCGGCTTCCATTTGCCCCAGGCCTAGAAAATCCGTCAGGCGTATAGCCTCAAACTCATCCATAGCCAGGTCGACCTCGTCCGGCCGGCCAGCTTTGCCGCGGGGAGAAAACTGGCTGATTTTGGGGTCTGTGCGTACAATTCGATACTTTTTTGGCCTTCCTCTTGCTCGCATATTATAAGGGGCTTACCCCCGCTTACTTACTTTTAACGCCGGGGTTAAATTGAATAGGTATTCATAATTAAAGCTTTTTTTAGGCTGGCCTAGTAAGGAATTTCTCCTTGTTTAGCCAGCCAGGGAAAGCTTTTTCTATTGTTCTTTAGATCTCGTTTTCTTTGACTAACTTGCGGTAGTAATCAATGCATTTCTTGCAGGCTTTGTCGCCTTTAGCCCAATCTGGGTGGTCTTTTTTGATAAGCTCGATGATATACTCTTCGGCCTTGGCATGCGCCAGGCCGGCAAATTCGTCGATATCGCGTTCACAAATCGGACACTTATATTTCATGCGTTTCCCAGGCAGTCGCTCCTCCAGCAACAAGCGGTCTGGTTGCACTCTTTATTGACAGCTTTACCAAAGCAGTCAAAACTGCCTTCGCTACGCTGGATATTGCGGATGAGCTCTTTTTTGGAGAATCTCCATGTGTGCTTGATTCCTAAGCTATGCGCCTTCTTCTCTATTTCTGTAAGCCTCATTCTGTTCCCCTTTCTACTTTCTGTCCTTGCAGCTAATACTTCTATATTTTGTAGACTATATCGTGTTGTCTGACCCGGGAATTGACCAAAAGCCCGATTTCCTGGCCTTTTTTAGCTTGAGCTAAAGGTACTCGGTCTAACTCCATGGATGTTACTGTCTGAGTAAGGTCCGTGGTGTGGCCTTTGATCTTGATGGTTTCGCCTGTATTAAGAGGTGCGCTAAGTTTGATCACTGCGGCGCGGACCTGTGGAAAGTAATGCGTAATTTTACCGATTACTTTACCAGCTTCCTTAATGATAATCTTACCACTCTTTTGTGTGGGTGTTTTTTTGGCGGGTTTTTTCTTAAGTACAGGCTTTTTTGCACCCTTTTTTACGGTTTTCTTTACAGCTGTCTTTTTCTTGATGATCCTCTTCTTGGCAGGTTTTCTCTTAGCGGGTTTCCTTTTGATGACTTTCTTTTTCTTTTTTAAAGCCATAGCGTCACCCTCCTTCCGCAGAAAGCGGAACACTGGCCTATCCTATAAGGCCAGGTGTATTTAAATAATCACTTTATCAGCAATATCTGAAATTAAAGGCAAACGGCAATATCGGCCGAGCATTGCCTGAATTATCCCCCATAGGGATATCAGGGTAAAAATTACTAACCCTGCTGCTTTTATCCAGCTCAAGATTCCGATGATGGATAAAAGAAAAACAATGACTTCCAGCATGAAGAGCACTAATCCAATTTTTGTGTGGAACTGCGCGAACTTATTGTCAGGCTTAAGCACAAGGCTAACAATACACAGAAAGCTTATATAAGAAATTACGGCAAAAAATCTGCCCTCTTCGACTACTTTATCTATATTACGAGTGGCCACCTAATGACTTTAGCCTTTATTTTGGGAAATCTCGATCAATGAGTCAGTTTCGCCGTAGGGGTTGATTTCCCTTAGCTCGTTTGTCGGGTCATCAGTCCACTTTCCGTCAATGACAAAGCGGTAGCGGTATTTACCGTTTTTTAAGTTCAAGCGTTTCTGCCAGGCTCCGTCACCGGTAACCATGCGACTTGAGTCGTCAGTTTTCCAGCCGTTGAAATCTCCAGCTACAAACACATCTTTTGCTTCCGGGGCGTTTATGGTAAATACCACTTCTTTTAGCGTTGGTTTCTCTTTTTTGACGATAGCGCTCATTTTCTCGCGGATATTTGTTGCTGGCTCTGTAGTAACTTGTGTTTCTGGTGTGTTTGTGCCAGTTTCCTGCATAATAAGTTCCCGGGAAAGTGAAAAATAATCTTTTGCCCCGCGGCTATACTTGTCATAGTTAAAGATGTGCGAGCCGCTGTTTTGCGCTTCTTTTAGTTTTACATTCACATGGATGATAGTGCTAAAAAGCATGCCTGGGAATTTGGTCTTGATAGCTTCCAGCATTTCAAAGGAGTGCCTGAGGCGGGAATCAAAATTTGCTACCAGTATCTTAAAGCTTACACTGTGGCTTAAGCGGTCTTTGACCAGATTGACTATCCAGGTCAACTGGTCTAGGCCTTCAAGAGAAAATCTGCTGGGCTCAACCGGGATAATGATCTCACTTGATGCGCGGATAGCATTTATGGTGAGAATTCCTAAGTTTGGCGGGCAGTCAATGAGGATATAATCGTAACTGGATTTAAAACCGCTTAATATTTCCCAGAGCCGGGATTCTCTCCCGATTTCACCGGCTAATTCCTGCTCCAGGGTGCTTAGAACCATACTGGATGGCGCGATATCAAAATCGCCGCTAACGTTTTTGATAATATCTTCAAGGTTGGACTTTTTGCTGGTCAGTTTTGAGAGCACATTGTACATGCTTGTGTCAGCTTTGATGTTTAGCCCCAAGGTCGCATGCGCCTGCGGGTCAAGGTCAATAAGCAGTACTTTTCGGTTATTGGTTGCTAAGGACGCCGCCAGATTTACGGAAGTGGTGGTTTTACCGCACCCGCCTTTTTGGTTCGTAACCGAGATTATGCGCATACATTACCCTCCTTCCGCAGAAAGCGGAACACTGGCCTATCCTTTAAGGCCAGGTGTATTATTTTAGAATTCATCATTTCAAAAATCTCACATTATCTATATACACAACGCCTTTTTTTTCTTTTGTATTCCACTCTTCCACTACAAAGGCGAGCGTTTGCATTTCGGACCAATCCGATATTTTCTGAAACTCCGCAAGGCTGATTTTGTAATCTTTCCAGCGGTACGGAATATCCGATAGGTAGATCTCGGATTTTTCTTTGAAAGGCGTAGTGAATTCCACCTTAATAGCAATCTTGTCCCGGAAGTTTATCTTTTTTAAAGAGAATCCAAGTGATTTATATTTTGATAAATCTAGATTATTCAGGGTTAAGGTAAAAACTTCTTTTTTGGCAGGGTCAAAATGAAAGTTCATCTTGTGTGCTTCAGGCGTGATTACCAGGGCTATTTCGGTCAGATGAAATGGTTTTTGTTTTGAGGTGCTGATCACTACCAGAAAGGTGATGATAAAAAGCCCGGCAATCCCCAAAAGAAAAAAATTCTTAAGTAGCTGGGTGCGGATCTTCTTTTTGTTCTTTTGCGAAGGTGATGCGTCTAGGTATACTTCGGCAAGATGCTCGTAAATGTCGTGTTTGTTCATATACTATATATAGTGGTTAGAGTACCCCTTTTCCCCAATATCTTCTAAAAGATAACATAAAAGCCGTTGAATGTCAAGGGGTTATTGCTGTAATGTTATAAAGGTAGGATTGCTTCGCTTCTACAGTGAGAGGGGTTTTTGTAGATATTCGGGAGCGGGTTTACCTATAATAGTGTAGAAGTTGGCAAGGTGCATGCGATAAAGCCGGTCAAAGTCTCCGTTTGGGTCCTCCCCTGCCCACCAGAACCAGTCGCTTCCCTCCAATATGCGCATTTGCTTCCAGGCGAGCTCGGATTTGTCTTGAGGGAGGCTGTCCTTGCACTCTTCTAGGGCGCGGCGGGCAACTGCCAGCCACTCCCAGGCAAGGACCTTGTGGGGGCTGCCGATCCATTTGCCGAATTCTCCGTAAATCCAGGAGCCGGCGGCAAGGCGCTTGATCTCGAATTTTGCCGGATGAGTCGATAGGTACTCACTGACTGTGGTGGTTTTTAGGAAGCTGGCTTCAGATAAACGTTGATAAAGAAGCTCCAGAAAGTCCCAGCCGTCATTGGTGTAAAATTCCCAGGCGTTCTCTCCATCCATGGCAATAGTTACCAGGATGTCTTCATTTTTGAAAGTAGAAGCGATATTTTGCAAATGTTGCATGAAGTCAGTCACAGCCGCATCTGGCTTCATATTGTGATAGACAAAGCCGATAAGGTCTGAAAGGTTGCGGTCGCGGAAGATTATATTAAGCTTGCCTTCTTCTCTGGTCAATAAGTGCGGTTGATAAAGCATATTGGTGTCGCGTTTTTTGCGGTGCATGGATTTAAAAAGTATGGCTTCATCTGTGACAATCCACTTAATGCCGGATTCCATGAGCATGGGCAGGATATGTTCACAGACAGACTCTTCAGATGGCCACATGCCCTGAGGCTTGGCCCCGAAGCGTTCTTCAAAGAACTTTACCGCGGAGTCGATCTGGATTTTGGCATCCTGCGGATAAGCAAACTTGATCTTGGGCAGGACTGTACGGGGCGCGGCTTCTTTAGCGGTATTGGTAGAATATAATAAAGGTAGGATAGGGTGATAAAACGGGGTGACTGTGGCTTCAATTTGGCCACTTGCGATGGCGGCTTTATAGCCTGGGATGATCTGTTTAAGTATCTGAATTTGTTTATCCAGGACTACCTGCTTATCTTCTTCGCTGAAAAAGCGGGCTTTGTTGACGATTTTTGCAAGTTCAGGGATGTTTTTCCTAAAATAGGGATCTATCCAGGCCAGGTTAAACCATAGCTGTAGGTCAAGGTAGTCTTGGGTGCTAAACTCCCCTCCTTCTATCTTTTTAAAATACAGGTAATAATAGCGGGGGTGGCAGGCAATGACTTTCTCCCGGTTAATAGAGAAAAAGTTACTTAGTATAAAATTCTTATCTTCTGGAGTCAGCTGTGAGGCGGGTTTGCGGGATAACTCAAGAAATATGTCTTTGACCGTGTCGTTACAATAGTCTTCTATCTGCTCAATTAGGGATGGGACAAGATTAAAAGTCTGGTGTATGGCGGGAAATTTCTCAAGGATTTTGATCATGTCCAGGTAATCCTTGGTTCCGTGTAAGCGCACCCAGGGCACCGCAGACTCTCCCGTTAGGAGATTCTTGTAGTAGGGCTGGTGCATGTGGAAGATGAAGGCCAAGTTTAGCATTGTAGATAATTAGAATATCAGAAAATCAGGAAGTGTCAACTTGATAATAAAAAACCCCTAGGGGATTGCTCCCCTAGGGGTTTTATTGTGGAACTATGCTTAGAAAGTAACCTTCATGGATCCGATTACTTCATTAGCGGCGTTATTGCTCCTGGGTGCAGCTGTAAGTAACCCATTAGCATCACTGCTTGAAAAAACATTTCCTGGAACGAACACAGCACCTAATAAGTTAAATTGCACATCCTCGGTGTAATCATAGGTGAATGTAACATCCAGTTCCTGTCCAAGAAAACCGCTCTTGGTAACCAGTAAATCCTGATCAGGTCTGGCTACAGTATTCACAACATAGGTTATAGGGCCACCGTCATCTGTACCATCTTGGGCAGATTTGGCTAACCAATAGCCATAGGCTTCGCCCTTAATGGTCACATCCTGGAAAGGCTTAAAGGATGCATTCAACCCTAAAATATGCTGGTTGGTCTGGTTGAAAAGCGCATTGTGGAGATGTCCGAAGGACTGGTTTTCAAACATCGGATCCCATCCTCTGCGGCGTTTATCATTACCAGTAACCTGACCCGGTAACGGCATATCGTCCCCGCTGAAATAAGCATAGCAGGCACCCACTGAAGGGGTGTATTTGACTTTCTTAAAATCGTAATTTAAGAAAGCTTCCAATGCCCACGCTTTTAGCGTAACTGTTGGTGTTGCGAGACCTCCATTAACTGCATCTGCAGCAAGGACACCTGAATCAATGAAATAAGGAGATAATTCATTTCCGTTCCAACGTCCGAACTGAAAGGCGGTTTCTAATGAGTAAGTTAAAGCATCAACCGGTTCACCAGAAACTCTGGCACCAACTACATTAGTCCTTCTTTCCTTATTTTGTAACATACCAAGATCAAGACCACCAGTTGGGAGTACGTTTGATTTTCTCTGGATCTGTTTCTGCCAGAGATAACCTTCAACTTTCATCTTCTTGGATACGTCCCAGCCAACGTTAACACCGAAAAGGTTAACATCATCTGCCGCATTTGTTGCGCCTTCGTTTATTTTTGCGAAAATAGTATCAATAACCACCGGATCATAGTTCAAGGTGGAGCGAATAGCATCAAATGACTTGCGTGCGCTTAAGTCAGCATTCCTTCTAGTTGTTATTGGTGTAGTGGTTGAGTCTGCGAGAGGACTACCGTCAGCGACCCTGTTATTTGTATCAGGATCTCCAACGATCATATCATTACCAAAATGAAGCTCCTGACGACCGATAGTCAAGGTCAAAGGTGAATACAGGAATTCTTTTAAGGTAACATATGCGAGGTCCAGATCAATGTTAGTGTTATTATCAGCACTATTACCGCTGGTGTTCTCGCTTTCCTTGCCCCAATATCTTTCGTTCAATAATCTTACAACTGTGGAAACATTGTCAGTAAGATCGGCTGAGATTGTAATGCGGGTAATGGTAGCTAGAAAATCATCAGCATGAGTAGATATGCCAGTAATGGCATCCTCATCACCCTGATAAAGTTCTAAGTTACGCATTGCCGCAATGATTTCCATATCGCCGCTTACTTTAACATTCTGGACTTCGGCATACGCGGCGCAAGTGATGCCTGCGACGAGTACCAGAGCCAGGACTAAAGTTAAACGTTTTAACATTTTAAATCCTCCTGTAAATATTTTATAATTAATCTTCTATTGTACTAGGTTTATAAATAACCCCTAGATAATTACTATATATGTATATCGCCGGATTTTTATTGACTTTAGGCTATTAATTGTCCTCACTCTCCTTTCTGCCTAAATTTAAAGCCATATCCAGCGGTATATCCAACTTGGTAGCAATTTACCATAGCTGAGCTTGATTGTCAAGATTTTTTTAGTAAAATTTTACTATTAATGAGCGGATGGGTTACGGAGCTCCGGAAGGAGCTCCGTAACCCATAGCCTGTATATTCAACTAGTTATGGCGTCCGCGAATTAATCCCGAGCCAACGAAGTACTTTTCAAAGAAAAGTACGAGTGGTTTGGCGAGGGAAAGCTTATCAAGTTTATTTCCCAGACTAGGGGGATATTCGGCCAATCCAACTAACCGTATCCCTATATATATTATTCACTTGGGGTACGCTTAGGCCGGCGTTTCGGGCGACTTTTAGCAGCTTTTGGGGTGGCAGAATGTCGTCGGGGTGGTGGGCGTCAAGGCTCAGGATAAGCTTTGCGCCGAACTTTAAGGCAAGTTTAGCCACAAAGGCGTTTGTCTGGCAGTGGCCAGAGCGGCTGGTGATTTCCAGGAACACCCCTCTTCTCTTTGCCAGTTTTACATCGGCATCGTTGATTTTGCCCGGGTGAGCCAGGATATCGATATCCGCTTCAAGGGCAGCGCGGTTAGTGCCGATGATCACAGGTTCTATGGGAGTTTCGCCGTGACCGATGATGACTTTGATTCCGGCGCGGCGCGCGTAGTTAGCTAGCGGCTTAAACTGCTCAAGCGGTAAGTGAGTAAGTTCCACTCCGGGCAAAACTTTGATGGGCGAATTTCTCGGCCAGTGTTTGGTGAAGTTAAGGATAGCTCTGACAGTGGATTCGATGTTAGAATAATCAACGTGGTCAGTGATGGCTATTGCCTTGTAGCCTGCGCTAGTAAAGCGTATTGCAAGTTCTGATGGGAGCAGGCAGCCGTCGCTCAGTAAGGAATGGGTATGTAGATTAAACATTTTTATTTAATGGAATTGCTGCAAGACCCCTTGCCTAAACGCGCCAAAAATCTCTTCGATATTTTTGGCGCAAACTGCGGGGCAGATTTACTGCAACTAAAATTGTCGAAATCTTGTGCGCCTGGCAGGAGTCGAACCTGCTACCCAGAGTTTAGGAAACTCTTGCTCTATCCGTGTGAGCTACAGGCGCGTAATTCCACTTCTGTCGCCAGTCCTGTGCGAAGCACAGGGCAGGCGCAATAATTTTACTTCAGGCGCCGTGTCCTGCAGCTACGAGTAAATTTTCGGCGCGAAGCGCCAGAAATTTACGAAGTGAATTGCTGCAAGGACAGGCGCAATTATTTCACTTCTTAATATTTTATCAAAGAGTAAATCGGATAATTTTTAAGCTTCTCTTTGCCCTTTAGGAACTCTAGCTCAATAAGGAAGGCGATGCCGCAGATCTTGCCGCCCTGTTGTTTGATCAAATCTATGGTTGCTTTGACAGTGCCGCCAGTGGCCAGCAAGTCATCAACAATCAAAACTCTTTCACCTTCTTTTATGGCATCGGTGTGCATGAATAAGGTGTCAGTGCCGTATTCCAGCTCGTAAGTCGCGAAGTTTGTTCTCCAGGGAAGCTTTCCTTTTTTGCGCACCGGGACAAATCCTGCCCCTAGCTTGTGCGCCAGGGCTCCGCCAAAAATAAAACCGCGGGCTTCTACTGCTACCACTTTGTCGATCTTTTTAGATTTGAATTTAGCGGCCATAGAATCAATAGCGTTTTTAAATGCCTGTTTGTGGCCTAATAGCGTAGTTATGTCCTTAAAAATAATTCCCGGCTTGGGAAAATCCGGGATGTCTCTGATGTGGCTTTTTAAATTAATCTTTTTCATGATTAAAGCTCCTGATCCTGATTGACTACAAACCTTTTAAGTTTCTTTAGGGCTTCTTCTTCTATCTGGCGCACGCGCTCGCGCGAAACATCCAGCTTTTTGGCAACATCAGCTAAAGTGTGGGAGTGTCCGCCTTTTAAGCCAAAACGCATATCCAGCACTTGCCTTTCCCTTTCGCTCATCACGCCTAGAAGGTTAGCCACCCGCTCTTTGTCCATCATGTGCCCAATGCCGGCGTCAGGGGAAATCGCGCCCACATCCACAATAAGGTCGGATACTTGGCTTTCCGCGTCTTCGCCAATTGGGGCATCAAGGCTTGAGGTGGTGGAAGTCATCCAGAAGTTGATCTGATCCACCTTATCTTTAGTGATTTTTAGGCGCTTGGCTATCTCATCATCCGAGGGTATGCGCTTAAGCTTTTGGGATAGCCGTTCTTTTTTCTTTTTCCACTGGGTGATCAGGTCTGACATGTAAACCGGCACGCGGATCATTCTTCCCTGTTCGGTGATAGAGCGAGTGATGCTTTGTTTAATCCACCAGGCACCATACGTGGAAAAACGAAAGCCTTTTTTGGGATCGAATTTATCCACTGCCTTCATCAGGCCGAGGTTGCCCTCTTCGATCAAATCTAGAAGCGGGATGCCCAGATGCATGTAGCGCTTGGCCATATTGATCACCAGGCGCAGATTCGCCCGGATCATATCCTTGCGCGCTATTTCATCGCCGCGCTTGATTCTCCGGGCAAGCTTGATTTCTTGCTCGGCGGTCAAAAGCGGGATATTCCTGATTTCATTTAAATATTGTTTAAGTGATTCCATAGTTATTTCTTCTTTTTTGAGACAGCTTTCTCTTTTAACACTGCCTGTGCCGCTGCGAGTTTAGCGATTGGGACCCTAAAAGGCGAGCAGCTGACATAGTCCATGCCTACTTTATGGCAGAATTCCACTGACTTCGGCTCACCGCCATGTTCACCGCAGATGCCTACTTCTAAGTCCTTGCGGGTCTTTCTGCCGCGTTCGATGCCGATCTTGATTAGCTCACCAATTCCGACCTGGTCAATGCTCTGGAAGGGGTCTTCGGGGAGGATGCCCTTCTGGATATATTCAGCAAGGAATCCGCCAATATCGTCGCGGGAGAAGCCAAAACCCATCTGGGTCATGTCATTGGTACCGAAGGAGAAAAACTGCGCTACTGTCGCCAGCTGATCAGCCACTAAGGCTGCGCGCGGGATCTCGATCATGGTGCCAAACATGTGCTTGATGGTTTTGAGGCCGTATTTAATTAATACTTCATCATACACCTGCTTGAAGATAGCTAGTTGGTCGTTAAGTTCTTTTACGTCGCAGACCACCGGGACCATCACTTCAGGGTATGGCTTTAAGCCGTCCTTGATCAGTTCCGCAGCTGCCTCGAATATAGCGCGGATCTGCATGGCGCTGACTTCAGGGTAAGTCACTCCTAAGCGCACGCCACGGTGGCCCATCATCGGGTTTGATTCGTGAAGCGCATCAGCCCGGCTGGCTAGCTCTTTCATGCTGATGTTGAGGTCTTTGGCCAGCTGCTGGAGCTTATCTTCCTCGCGGGGGACAAATTCGTGCAAAGGCGGGTCCAGGAAGCGAATCACTACCGGGAATCCGTCCATTGCCGCTAACGTTCCTTTGATATCTTTTTTGACATACGGGAAAAGCTCAAGAAGTGCCTTCTTTCTCTCTTCAACTGTTTTAGAGACGATCATTTTGCGCAGTAAGAATAACGGCTCATCAGCGCCTAAGCCGTAGAACATATGCTCGGTTCTGAATAATCCAATGCCTTCAGCTCCAAAGAATCGCGCTTTGGCAGCATCTTCCGGCGTGTCAGCGTTGGTGCGGATGCCCAGCTTTTTAATCTTTCCGCAGACTTTCAGGAATTCGTTAAGCAGGGTGTCTTCTTCGGTAGCATCCATCATGGGAAGCTGACCTTCGTAAACATTGCCCTTGGTGCCGTTTAGGGTCAGCCAGTCGCCTTCGTGAAGCACCTTGCCGTCAACGTGGAGTTCCTTTTTGGCGTAGTCCACGTGTAAGGCGCCGCAGCCGACAACGCAGCATTTGCCCCAACCGCGGGCAAC
>JAPLLR010000001.1 GCA_026387455.1 Candidatus Omnitrophota bacterium
ACTTGACAAGGCTTCCTCAATATACTCATTTCCGTCCGCACGGTTACCTCTTATGGCCACAAAGACAAAACCCTCTGCTGCATCCTTAGAATTACAGCTTATGCCGGAAACCTCGAAATCTTTCAGGCCCACCGGACACCTTATACCTGAATTCTTAAGGAGCGTTTTAATGCGCATTATACGCCACTGCCTCTCTTGATTCCTGACTAGATCTTATATATTTTATCACGTCGCCTGCGACACTCTTAAACACCGGTGCCGCCACCACACCGCCATAATACGGATGTGGTTCGTCCAGGCACACCACAATCGTCAACATCGGATCCTCTGCTGGAGCAAAACCAATAAAGGAAGCGAAAAATTTACTATGGGAATAAGTACCATTAGGCTCAAGTTTCTGGCCAGTGCCGGTCTTACCCGCAGCAGTAAACCCTTCCATCTTTGCCATCTTTCCCGTACCTTCTTCCACAACGCCGGTTAGGATTTTCTTGAGTCTGTTAGAGGTATCCAAAGAAATCACCTTATTCACCAACCTCGGACCAAACTCCTCAATCACCTCTCCCTGTTTATCGCGGATCTCCTTTATAAGATAGGGCTTCATCAACTGGCCGCCGTTAGCCACCACAGAAATAGCACTGGCAAGCTGAATAGCAGTCACACCCACTTCCTGGCCGATTGGGATGGCGGCGATGGATATTTTTGACCATGCCCGCGGCGGCTTAGTCGATCCAGAGATCTCACCGGGCAGATCTATGCCGGTTTTTGTTCCAAATCCGAAAAGCTTGATATACTTATAAACCGTATCCGGCCCAAGTATCTGGGCTACCTTTACTGTGCCGATATTGCTAGACTGCTCCACCACCTCCCGAAATGTCAACCACCCGTGAGAAGTATGGTCGTGCAATATATGTGAGCCAACTCTATATTGGCCGTTTTCACAGAAAAATTTATCTTCTTCAGTCACCTTCTTCTCTTCAAGCGCCGCGGAAGCGGTGACGATCTTGAACACGCTGCCCGGCTCAAACATATCGGTAATAGCCCGGTCGCGGATCAGATCCTTACTAATGTTGCTACGAATATTAAGGTCAAATGTAGGCCGGCTAGCCAAAGCCAGTATGGCTCCGGTGTGTGGGTCCATCACCACGATACTACCGCCCTTAGCATGGTACGTTTTAAAAGCCTTGTCCAACTCCCGCTCTGCAATATATTGGATAACTTCATCGATAGTCAACACCAGGTCGTATCCGTCTTTAGGCAAGACCATGCGCTCCCAAAGATCGAGCTTTTTCTGGCGCGCGTCACGCAAAAACAGCGCCCACCCTGCAACGCCTTTTAGAAAGCTGTCACAAGAAAGCTCTAATCCCTCCTGCCCGCTATTATCCATCCCGGCAAAGCCTACAATATGGCTGGCCAGATATCCATTAGGGTATGAACGCCTACTTTCCTTGATCAGGCCTATGCCTCTGGTGTTAAGTTTTTTGATAGCCACGGACTGTTCAGGAGTGATCTTACGGGCAAGCCAAATAAAAGATTTTTTACGATTTATACGATCCCGCAGGTAAGCCGTATCCACATTTAGAATGGGTACTAGCTTAGCAATGATCGCTTCTTTATCCTTATCTTTTATTTCGTTGGGCGAGATATAAACTGAATCAACAGGGATATTAAACGCCTGAGGCTTGAGATTGCGGTCATAAATCGTTCCGCGAGTAGGCTCCAGTTCCACGTAAAGGCTATGCTGTTTCTTGGCAATGCCGGCAAGATAGTTTGAGCGAAAGAGTTGGATGTAGAAC
Source organism: Candidatus Omnitrophota bacterium (assembly GCA_026387455.1). Classification (GTDB taxonomy): domain Bacteria; phylum Omnitrophota; class Gorgyraeia; order Gygaellales; family Profunditerraquicolaceae; genus JAPLLR01. Next base: position 1,794 of record JAPLLR010000001.1, read on the forward strand.
AGGCGGGCAACGCAGAATAATAAAAACACCAGAAAAAAAATGAATACCGCCTCGCAGCGTGGGCGATAGTTGCTTATATACACAATAAGTTTATTTGCTAAAGTGGTTATAACTCGAACTACCCGTTATGGGCAGCCGGTCAGGGTCACTATCGAGGGGAAACGGTCTTTGCCTGGGCCTCAGACTTGACACCGAAAATACGCGAGAGCAGAGTTTCTTTAGGCTGCCCACGCTCCCTAAGGCTCAAATTCTCACCCGTATAATACATCTTCATCGTGCGATAGCTTGCCGGCATCTCAAAATCCGATGATTTGCCCGAGAGCTTGTCGCCGATCTGAGTGAGTGAACCGTTTTTCTCTATATTGTACTTCAGTATGCAATTCTGATTGTGCAGGTCTTCAAGCGTGGTCTGCCGCTTCTGCCCTACATAGGCGAGCCGATAGATCTCGGATTGCTGATAGACATAAAGCAGAGAAAACAGCGTCACAGAAAATACTACGGGAAGGAATTTATTAAGTCTCATTTAGCTTTCTGGGCCACCCGCAGCTTACTGCTCCGGGCCCTCGGATTAACCCCTACCTCAGACTGCGTGGGTATCAAAGGCTTTGGAGTTATTATAGTTATAAATTTATCATTTGCAAGTCTTTTGAATGTATGTTTTACCTCACGATCCTCAAGGGAATGAAAAGAAATCACGCAGATTCTGCCGCCTTTGGCGAGCAAAGATACTGCTTTTTCGATCGCGCTCTCAATGATCTCAAGCTCTCTATTGACCGCGATGCGTACCGCTTGAAAAGTGCGGGTCGCAGGATGAATGCGATGATGCCCATAGCGGTATTTTACGGGGATTGAACGCGAGATAATATCCGCTAATTCACGGGTTGTAGCTATGGGGTGTCTTTGCCTTTCTTCCACTAAAACCCGGGCAATGCGGTTATGCCAGCGCTCTTCGCCGAAGTTACGGATCAACGTAGACAATTCTTCTTCGTTCAGGTTATTTACCAGATCATATGCAGAAATATAGCTGGACCTATCCAAACGCATATCCAACGGCCCTTCGTTTTTAAAACTGAAACCCCGGCCAGGGTCATCCAATTGAAATGAGGAAATACCCAAATCAAATAATATCCCGTCCACTTTCTTGATATTCTTCTCCTTAGCTACCATATCGATATCCGCGAAATTGCTGTGCACGAATTCGCATGTTGCTCCCACTCCCTCGAGCCTTTCGCGGGCGATCTTTAACGACTCCTCATCCCGGTCTATACCGATCAGCCTTCCGCCCGGTGAAATTGCCTGAGCGATCAATTTGCTGTGCCCTCCGGTTCCAATTGTCGCGTCAATTATAGTTTTACCCGGCTTAAGCAATAAATGCTCGATAACTTCATTGAGCATTGCCGGAGTGTGATATATTGACTTCTGCGCTATTGTACTTACGATCATGTCTCTAAAAGTTTTTCCGCGATCTCCTCAAAAGACTGGCGGAAGGTGCCGTAAAAACCTTCCCACTTGTCTTTTGCCCAGACCTCGATCCTATTGGATACGCCCACGATGATCACGTCTTTCTTTATCTCGGCGTAGTCTTTCAAATACAGCGGAAGCAGGATCCTGCCCTGATTGTCAAAATTTATTTCGCAGGCTCCTGAGAAAAATATACGGTTGAAAGTCCTTGCCTGCTGGTGGGTAAATGACAGCGCCTTGAATTTATTTTCCTGGGTGCGCCACTCTTCTTCTGAAAACATGAACAGGCACTTATCCAACCCCCGGGTTATATAGAATCTTTCGATGAAATGCGACTTGGAAACTTCGCGGAATTTGGCAGGTAATATCAGGCGGCCTTTGCGATCTATAGAATGCAGGTATTCTCCGTAAAACATCTATCCTCCACTTTACTCCACTTTGTACTCCACTATAGCAAAAACTCCTGCTTTGTCAAGGAAAAAATACTCATAAATCAAGTTAATTCAACAATTAGGGGTATAAACCGATTCCCAGGGCCATATATTGTGGTATATCAGTGGAGGCGAAGAATTTTCTTTGCGGCAGCAGCGTCAATTTG
>JAPLLR010000068.1 GCA_026387455.1 Candidatus Omnitrophota bacterium
AGTGCGCGTATAGGATCGTAAAGATCAGTTTGCCGTGGGGCGGGTCGTCGCTCTTGGATAAGAAATCAGCATTGAAGCCGGTGCCAGGGTATCAAGGCATCCCGGATACGTATGTGCCGGCACGCAATATTATATTCTTAAGTTTTGCCTTGTCTTATGCCGAGGCAATCGGGGTAAAGGCGATATTTATCGCAGCTCATGCTCAGGATTATTCCGGATATCCGGATTGTCGGCCGGAGTTCTTCAGGTCATTTAGTAAAGTGATCGCAACCGGCACCAAGGCCGGCATCGGAAAAAGAGGCATTGTGGTCAAGGTGCCGCTTCTAAACAAAAACAAGTCCCAAATAATAAAGTGGGGATTTAAGCTGGGTGTCCCTTTTGAATTGACTTGGTCGTGTTATAAAGGTGGCGGCAAGCCGTGCGGTAAATGCGACAGCTGTTATTACCGGGCAAAAGGATTTAGGGAGGCGGGGTTTAGCGACCCTGCTAAAGAATAATGCTGGGTAGAGTATCTGAGATATTTCACAGCGTTCAGGGAGAGGGGCTGTATCTGGGGGAGAAGCAGCTCTTTGTGCGCCTCTTTGGATGTAACTTAAACTGCAGGTTCTGTGATACAAAGCTTAATCGCTTTATGGAATATGAGCCGCATGAAGTGGTTGATGAGCTTAAGCTTTACGATGACTTCCATTCGGTGTCGTTTACCGGAGGAGAGCCGCTTTTACAGAAGGATTTCTTGAAAGAGTCGCTTAAACTAAGCCAGCAGCAGGGGTTTAAGAATTATCTTGAGACCAATGGTACGCTTACTGCAGAGTTGGAAGATGTGATAGATTTTGTGGATATAGTAGCTATGGATATGAAGCTGCCAAGCTCGACGGACATGGACCAGCTCTGGGACGTGCATCAGAGGTTTCTGAAAGTGGCATCCAAAAAAGAAGTCTTTGTGAAAATGATCATCTGTAAAGCAACTCAGGAAAAGTGCCTAAGGGAGGCGTTAGGGTTGATAAGAAATGTGAATAAGTCGGTTATTGCTGTGCTTCAGCCCAATAGTTTTGAGCATGATGATGCGCTGGATGCGTTAATGGAAAGCTTTAGGGATATTTGTTATGCAGAAGGGGTGACTAGTTGTATTATTCCACAGATGCACAAGGCGGCGGGGATAAGATGAAAAATAAATCTTCATACGAAGGATTGCAGAAAGGCGTCAGGAATCTTTTGACTCCTAAAATTGAAGTCTGGGAGAATCAGTATTCGGATAAGATCTATACTATTAGGATCGAAACTCCGGAATTCACCTGTATTTGCCCCAAGACCGGGCTGCCGGATTTTGCCGATATTGTCATTGAGTATTCTCCGAGAAAATTTTGCGTAGAATTAAAGTCTTTCAAAATGTATACTATATTTTTTCGCAATGTCGGGATATTCCACGAGCATTTTACAAATAGAATTTTGGAAGATCTTGTCCGGGCATGCTCACCGCGCTGGGCCAAGATCACCGCGGTGGTCAATCCCCGCGGAGGTATCACCACTACCGTAATAAGGGAATACAAGGAAAGATGAAAGTGATCCCGGCGTTAAAGATTACAAAAGTTATCACTGATTTGTGCGTGCAGGCGAATCTGTTCTTGCGTAAAGATGTCCTTGCGGCAATACAAAAAGCCTATAGGCTTGAGAAGAGTCAAAGGGCAAAGAGGATATTAGCGGCAGTGATTGAGAACGCCCGTGTTGCAAAAAAAGAAAAATTAGCCATATGTCAGGATACCGGGATGCCCATTGTATTCTTAGAGATCGGGCAGGATGTCAGGATTACCGGTAGCCTTAAGGATGCGGTGAATCGCGGGGTCGAGCTGGGATATAAGAAAGCTTCTTTAAGGAATTCCATTATCCGCGAGCCTTTAGCGCGCGGCAAATCCGGGTTAAGTCCGGCAGTTACTCATATTGATATCGTAAAGGGAAATAAAATAAAGATCACAGTTCTGCCTAAAGGGTTTGGCTGCGAAAACAAATCCCAGCTCAAGATGTTTAATCCCACGGCAAAGCTTGAGGAGATAAAGAAATTTATTATTGATGCGGTGAAAGCAGCCGGTCCGGATGCCTGCCCGCCGTATGTGGTAGGTGTGGGTATCGGGGGCACGGCGGATTACGCTTGTCTGCTTGCTAAGAAAGCATTGCTTCGAAAGCTCGGGCCTGCGCGATCCGGGATGGAGCGCGAGTTGTTGCGGCGGATAAATGCGTTGAATATTGGTCCCATGGGCTTAGGCGGCAAGGCCACCTGCATTGGCGTGCATATTGAAACATTTCCTACGCATATTGCCGGCTTGCCGGTGGCGGTGAATATCAGCTGCCATGCTTTGCGTAGCGCCACAGCAATTATATAATGAAGAAAATATCTGTTCCTTTAGATGCAAAGCAGATTCAAAGTCTGAAAGCCGGGGATGAAGTTTTGTTGACAGGGGATCTTTTTACTGCTCGCGACCAGGCGCATAAGAGGTTGATTGCCGCAAAGAAATTGCCTTTGGATTTAAAAGGACAGGTGATCTATTATTGCGGCCCTACGAATACGCCTAAAGGAGAAGTAATCGGTTCCTGCGGTCCCACTACCAGCTCGCGTATGGATGGGTATACCGCGCGCTTGTTAAGAAAAGGTTTAAGCGCAATGATCGGCAAGGGCAGGCGTTCTAAAGAGGTAAGGCTTGCGATCAAGAAACACAAGGCGGTTTATTTTTTAGCTTATGCCGGATGCGGGGCGCTGGTTTCTAAATATGTCAGGAAAGTTGTGCCTGTGGCTTATCAGGATCTTGGGCCGGAGGCGATAGTGCGTTTGGAAGTAAAGGATTTACCTTTAATAGTAGCAATTGATTCAAAAGGAAAGGATATCTATGAGGCTTGACGGAAGAGGTGAAGATAAGATACGTAAAGTTTCCATCACCCGAAATTATTTAAAATATGCCGAAGGATCATGTCTTATTGAAATGGGCAATACCAAGGTGATCTGTTCGGCGTCTGTGGATGAAAATGTCCCGATGTTTTTGAAGAAATCCGGAACCGGCTGGGTCACTGCCGAATACGGGATGCTTCCGCGCTCCTGCCAATCGCGTATCCCCAGAGGCAAGGATTCCGGGCGCACATACGAGATCCAGCGCCTTGTGGGTAGATCTTTGCGCTCTATCACGGATATGAAGCCGCTGGGTGAGCGCACTATCTGGATCGATTGTGATGTGATCCAGGGAGACGGAGGCACGCGTACCGCCGCCATCACCGGAAGTTTTATCGCGCTGGTGGATGCGATGCATAAACTAAAAAAAGACGGGATTATCCTCGAGGTGCCGATTAGGGATTATGTGGCGGCGATCAGCGTAGGTAAGGTCAATGGCAATCTACTTCTGGATCTGTGCTATGAGGAGGATTCAAAGGCTCAGGTGGACATGAATATAATCATGACCGGAAGTGGTCAATTTATAGAGATACAGGGTACTGCTGAGCGCGAGCCTTTTTCAAAAGAGGAGATGGATTCTATGATTGGCTTGGCAAAGATAGGTATTGAGGAATTATTTGCCGCTCAGAAGAAGCTGGTCGGGGATATCGTCAAATAGATATGGAATTAGTGGTAGCCACAAAGAATAAAAAGAAGCTGCAAGAGATAAAGGATATTTTAAAAGGGCTTCGGGTAGAGGTCAGCTCTATAGCGGATTATTCCGGATCGCCTCGCATCATAGAGAATGGTTTGACTTTCAAGGCTAATGCCGTTAAAAAAGCCCTGAAGCTGGCGCGTTTTACCAGAAAGCTTACCTTGGGAGAAGACTCCGGTATTTGTATTGATGCTTTGGCAGGTAAGCCCGGGATTTATTCTTCGCGTTTTTCAGGCAGCGATAAAAGCGATGATAAGAATAACGCTAAGGTTTTGCGTCTACTTAGGGATTTGCCGTTAAGTAAAAGAAAAGCACACTATGTGGCTGCGGTGGCGCTTGCGGATAAAGATGGTTTGCTCAAAGTGGTAGAAGGCAAGTGCCATGGCCGAATCGGATTTGAATCGCGCGGTACGAGTGGTTTTGGATATGATCCTTTATTCGAGATACCGAGATACAAAAAGACTTTCGCCGAGCTTGGTGAGAATATAAAGCATAAAATGAGCCACCGCTATCATGCTCTTAAGAAAGCGCGCGTGATCATCGAGAAATATATTGAGAAGCATAATTCCGGTTGATATAATTTAACTAAACGGAGGGCGTATGAGGATACAAAAAGGGATGTTGTTGTTAGTTTTTGTGTTAAGTTACGGCTTTTCTTATGCCGGAGAGCTGGTCGCTAAAGAGGCGGCTAATTATTTCAATGACGGTGTCCTAGCACAGAAAGAGGGGCGTTACAGCGATGCCGAGAGAAACTATCAAAAAACTATTTTAATGGATCCGTCAAATAAGGAATGGTTGTTTCTGATCGCCAGTAATTATTTCAATTACGCTGTCTTTGCTCAGAAGGGGAGCCGTTACAGCGATGCAGAGAAAAACTATCAAAAAACTATTTTAATGGATCCGTCAAATATGAGATGGCCGGTTTTAGTTGCTAATAACCGTGGCGTGATGTCTATGGAAAAAGGGGATTTACGTCAAGCGGAGAAGTATTTCTTAGAGGCTTTGCAGATAGATCCTAATTTCATGCCTGCGCGGATAAATTATGGGTTTATTATCGATAAACAGGGCAATGAGCTGGAGTCTATCAAGTACTGGATGAAAGTTTTGAATATTGATCTTCAGAAATTAAAGCCTAAGAGTCTGATTTTGGTTCAGGAAGAGCCGGAGAAGAAAGAAGGGGTGGCGGAAAAAGCTGCCCCGTAACAGATTTATGAAGCACGGGGCGTGGCTCAGTTTGGCTAGAGCGCCTGCTTTGGGAGCAGGAGGTCGACAGTTCAAGTCTGTCCGCCCCGAATTGTTATAGTTTTACTTCCGGCAATTCGCCCTGCCGAATGCGCTAAAATTATCGAAGCCCCTTGCTGGGGCTGAGAGAATTTTAGCAGCGGTATGAGGCAGGGCGACAACGGATGAGAAGTAAAATCTAGCGCCTGTCCCAGCATCAAATCGCTTCGTAAATTTCTTCAAAATTTACTCGCAGATGCAGGGACACGGCGCCTGAAGAAAAATAATAGCGCCTGTAGCTCACATGGATAGAGCACCTGCCTTCTAAGCAGGTCGTAGCAAGTTCGATTCTTGCCAGGCGCGCCAATATTAAAATTATGAAACTACGCATAAAGTTCCTTATCGTTTCCATAATTTCACTTACGATAGTTTTCAGCGCTTCGTATTTATTGCTGGCCATCAAGGGCCGGGATGTTTTTATTAAAAAGCTGGGAGAGCTTACCGGTAAGAAAGTCACCCTCAGTGCGTTTCAACTTACTCCTTTTCTAACCCTGCAGATAAATGACCTTCAGATCGAAGGGTTGGCCAAAGCAGAGAAAGTAAATATTACCCCGAGCATCCCGTATCTTCTCTTCGGAAACATTGCTTTAAATGACGTTAGGATCATCCGGCCGGAAATCAATATTGAGCGTTTTCCCAATAAGCCTAAGGAAGCTGCAGCTGCTCAAAGCCTGCAGGATGCACAAGGGCAGTCTGCTCCCGCTTCTGCCCCTGGTTCCGCCCAAGCTAAACCCGTGCCTGTTGTAAAGAAGCTGCCGTATATTATCTGTAAAAACATTGTTATTAGTGACGGTAAAGTTAATTTTATCGATCACACCGCAGGAGAAAACGGTATTACCATTGTGATCAAGGATATAAGTTTTCGCTTGAGCAATTTTTATACTCTTCCTTTCTCTGGAACGACTTCTTTTGATTTTAAAGGCAGGATCCCCTGGAACAAAGACCAGGAGGAAGGGAAAATTTCTTTTCAAGGATGGCTTAATTTCTTTAAGAAAGATATCCAGGCCAAGCTTGAGATTGAGGATATCGACGGGGTGTACCTGTACCCGTATTATTCCGATTCAGGGGTGGATCTAGAAAAGGCGCGTATTGAGAAAGCTAAGCTTTATTTTTCCAGCGATATCCGTGGTCTGAATAACAATGTTACCGTTAAATGCCGTTTGGAGCTTAGCGATATCGTGCGCCGGCCTCTTGAAACCGGTGAAAGTGATAAAAATGCGGCAAAGATAATCGATAGTGCTGATGGGACGTTTAAGGCGCTGGACCAGGGTAAAATCGTGCTTGATTTTAATATCCGCACAAGGCTTGACCGCCCGGAATTCGGTTTTGACAACATAAAGTCGGCTTTTGAGACTAAGGTGAGCAATGACCGCGGTAAGTCTAAGGTTCAGGATGTGATGGCCTTTCCGGGAAGGATGCTTGATGGTGCAACGCAGACAGCCAGAGATTTATTTAAGGCAGCTGTTAGCGCAACGATGGCCGTGGGAAAAGAAATTAAGAAATCGCTTAAGGCGTTAATGGGGAAAGAGAAATAAACCCCTCGCCTAAACTGACTAAAATTCTCTTCGATAATTTTAGTCAAGGCTTCGGGGTTAATTCCGGCATACAATTTACGTCATCCCGTCTAGCGGGATTCCGTAAATTGTGCCGTCATTAAGGAGGTCGTCAATGTTTTGCTCAAAGTGTGGAAAAGATAATCCGTGTGATTCAAAGTTTTGTCAGGGTTGCGGCGGGCCATTAATCCAGGCCGAGAATTCTTCTCCTTGTTGTTGCGGCGCGAAAAGACCAGTATCACTTTTGATTTTCGGCGTGGTTCTGCTTTTGATTGCTGCGGGAATTGCTTTTGCAATGATGAAGAAGCCTGCTGGCCAGCAGCAGATGGCTGCGGCAGTCGGGGTAACTAATCAGGCAACCCAGCCAGCAGCTCAGAAGAAATCTCTGACGCCTAAGGTGATCCTGCTTATTTCCGAGCAGAATATCGAAGGCCCGCAGCGCTGTTGGTGGGCTAGCGAGGTAGATCTTTCTACTACTGAAGCTTCTTTAGCGCAAAAGATCATGCAGGCAGGGTATGAAATACTTGAGCCGTCGCAATTACGCGGTGTGGTTAATACTAGCCCGGCGTTTAGGCTGGTTGGTATTTCCGAAAACGATTCCGTCCGCTTAGGGAATCTATCCAAGGCGCAGTATGTGGTTATCGGTAAAGCCGTGGCATCCGCCGGAGGAAATGTTCCGCAGTCAAGCATGCGTTCGTGTTTTGCCAATGTTACGGCAAAGCTTATCCGAGTCAAAGATGGTAAGGTAATCGCTTATCTTGATGCTTCGGGAAATTCCGTGCACATGGATGTGATCACTGGCGGAAGAGAAGCGCTATCTAATGCTGGGTCTGTTTTAGCGGATAAGATCGTGGCTTCTTTAAACGCTGAGACAGGAAAATAATGAAAAAAGATTATAATTTTAAGGATAGGCGAAAATTTATCCGTCACCCGTTGACTTTTCCTCTTAGGTATAATATTCTTTCAGATACCAAGGGTGTTCTGTTGGGAAAGAGAGAGGCTAAATCAACTACGATAAATATCAGTATTGGTGGCTTGCTTTTTAGCTCCCGTCATGCTCTTGACAAAGGGGTTTTGATTGATCTCAAGATGCCTTTTGGGGATAAGGTTTTTAAGGTAAAGGCGCGGGTTGTACATTGCGTGAAGAATATTGATACAAAGTTCTTTAATGTGGGGGTAAGTTTTCACCGGCTGCGCGATGCTTTTAAGGTGAAATTGATCGAGCAGCTTTACCTGATCAGCGAATACCGCGATCTGCGCAGTGTTCAGCTGGGCAGGGAGGTTACTCTTGAAGAAGCCTCTAAAGATTGGATCAAGCGCTACTCCGAGCGTTTCCGTAGGCTTTACTGGTAAAGCGCAGCGGATATTTTTTTGTGTAAAATGATTGGAGGATTAATGAAGTGCTATTTGATTTCTGTTTTAGGAGTTTTGTTTTTGTTGTCTGGGTGCGCTACCCCCATTGAACCGGTGCAGAAAAGTAATCTTACGCCAGGCATGGCAAAGACAAAAATAATAAAGAGTCAAACTACCCAGCAAGAGATCTTGCAGGTATTTGGACCGCCGAATATTGTCACCAAGAACAAAAGTGGCAATGAGGTCTGGACTTACGACAGGGTATCTGTAGAAGCAAGCGCCTCGGAAGCCTATGGGACCATTATCATAGCGGGTGTGGCCAGCGGCAGGACATCCACTTCTACAAGGACCTTTACTTTGATGATCGAGTTTGACGAAAAAGATATAGTCAGGGATTACAGCTATAGATCGTCGGCATTCTAGGGGTTGATTATGGTAAAAAGATTGGGATTGGTATTTTTGTTGGGTTTAGTTTTGTCAGGTTGCGTAGCCACTTTGACTCCGCTACAGAGGCGCGGGATAGAATCTAGGGAGCTTGAGGGGAAGTTTGACGACGCTCTTAAAGCGACCTTGCAGGTATTTCAGGATTACGGGTATATTGTCAGGAGTACGGATTATCAGTCAGGAGTGGTGCAGGGAGAGACAGGGGTCAAGCGCGATTTATTCGGCATGACTAATTTTGAAATAACCGCGACTATTGAGCAGTTCGGCGAGGGCAGGGTGCGGGAAAGGATCACTTTGGTCAAAAAAGTAAAGGTCAGCTCTCAGTACGGGACCCAGGAAGATTCCCAGATCGTTAGTGATCCGGGATTGTTCCAGAAGATTTACGATGATATTCAGAAAGAGATGTTTATAAGAAAGAATCTTTCTAAGTAATCTTTTTTCAAATTGAGTATGTTCGGTGGTTTTTTGTGGTATAATTTTTTAAAATCTGGATCTATGGTGGCTATAGCTCAATTGGTTAGAGCACTTGACTGTGGCTCAAGAGGTTGCGGGTTCGATCCCCGTTAGCCACCCCAGTATTATGCCTCTCGACGTGGGAGGTGCGATGATAATAGCGCTGATTCTGAAGTGGGATCAGCGCTATTTTTATGTCCTAGGGGGTTAAAGAGTTAGGGCATTATTTCCGTTGAGTAAAATCTGCATTTCCCCGAGTGTCATTTCATGGCAAGGAGCATCGGTAAATCTGCCGAAATAATCTCTGAATTACGCCAATATATCTCCTATTTAATGGCGGCTATTTAATGCCAATATCGCCGATATTTCATATGATTTAGAGCATTTCTGAGGCCATTAAATAGAAATTGGTAGAAATAGTGAGAGGTTTCATTTCTCTTTGGTAGGATTATTGATTAGTCGTTGCCAGGTTTCTTTCTGCTTTTCCCAGTCTAGTTCTTTAGCAATTTCATTCACTTTATACTCAGGAATATCAAATATTTTTCCGTCTCTGGAAAGAAGTATTTGTTCTTGGATCTCCGGAGCTAAGAATAACATCCCCATAATTTGACATATTCTCACATGGCTTATATTAAGCCAGCCAGACACTTGTTTTAAATCCTTCGCTTTGCTTTCAGAGATAAGGTTCTCTATTTGGTGTGCTAGGATCAAATTCTGGAGTAACTGTGGCTCGGATTGTATTAGTCGATCCTTGGGTGTTATGGCGTGATATTTCAATTCTGCCTTAGTTACATTAAACTTGTGTGATTTATGTGTACTATTAATAACAAGTTCGAGGATTGCTGTTCCACCGTCATATTTTATTTCTTTGACGAGATCCTTGAGGACAGTTCTTTTTTGCTCTAGGGTATAGGTTTCCCATAATTGAGGTATTATCTTTTGGTCGTCCGTCACTTTCCTAAGGTATTCCATTACTTTCGACTCCATGAGTCCTGCATTTACAAGTCTTGTTGGACATTCCTGATAACCTCGCTTCTGTGCATTCAAGCAGACATAATGAAAATAACGTATCCTGCCGTATTTGACGTTGTGGGTAAGATACATTGACGAATTGCAGGCCCGGCATCGCAACATCCCGCTTAATAGGCCTATATTCTTACCGATAGGCGCGCGAGTTCTGAATTTATTTGGGTTTGTATGTAGGGTATCTTGGACTTTCTGGAAGGTTTCATCATCGAGGATACGCTCGTGTTCTCCGGGATAAAGCACGTTCTGGTATCTTACCTTGCCTGCATAATGTGCATTCGTTAGTATTTTTTCTACGGATGTATGCGAAAATTTGACGCCTCCGCGTTGCCTACCTTCGGCTAACTTACGGATTTTCGTCCTATAGCCTTTCGCGTTAGCGATTTTAGTGACATTTAAAAGCGAATTTTCTTTTAAGTATAGCTCGAAGATTTCTCTAACAATCTTTGCTTCTTCTGGATTTATGAGGAGTTTATGGTTTTCTTTATCAAGGTCGTAGCCTAAAGGTACGCATCCGCCGATCCATTTGCCTTTTTTTCTGGCCGCACCCATCTTATCACGCGTTCTTTCGCTGATAATTTCGCGCTCAAACTGTGCGAAGGAGAGGAGTATATTCAAGGTAAGGCGGCCCATTGAATTATTGGTGTTAAAATGCTGCGTTACCGAGACGAAAGTCACGCTATTCTGGTCAAAGAACTCTAAGAGTTGACTGAAATCAAGCAGCGAGCGCGATAATCTATCTACTTTATATACGACAACACAGTTAATCCTATGGGTCTTGATATCATCGATAAGTTTCTGTAGGGCAGGTCTGTCAGTATTGGCTCCTGTAAACCCGCCATCATCGTAGTGTTCAGGCAAAACGATCCAACCTTCGGATTTTTGGCTTTGGATGTAGCTTTCCGCAGACTCGCGCTGGTTATCAAGAGAAGTAAATTCTTGCTCCAGTCCTTCTGAGGTAGATACACGCGTATAAATAGCGCATTTAATTAGAGGTTTTTCTTTATCTGTCTTTTTCTCCATACTTATTCCTATAGATTAAAGAATGAGAATCCGTTCCAATGCGCGCCTGTGAGTTCAAAAGCAATTGCCGTCAGGCTGCGGTAATATTTGTCTTTATATTCAAAACCTTTATCTAGTACTTTCACATGAATATCCTGACCTTTGTATTTCTTATGTATAACGGTACCAGGAATAGGCAGTCGCTTATCTCGCATAAATGGAATGGAAACGACGTTTTTTCCGGCAGAAACCACTTGTGGCCTAAGCGCTTTATTATTAATCGGATCATATTTTTCGATAAGGTCGATAATCCGTATCTTTGCTTCATCTGAAAGCCCGCCATCAGCCATTTCCTGTAGTTTATAGGCGATCTTTTTTATAAGATACGGCTTATTAGCGCATGGGGTCTCAGCGACGTTAAAGAGCTCGTTGTATCGCTTCTGGATTTCTGGTAGCGTTGCGTTGCGAAGGCTCTGTATTTGTTCCAAGATATTCTCTTCCATATGTTTTACCTCTCGTTAGTACACATATGGCCATACGTTTTGCCACAAGTCAAGGGGATAAGAGAGGTATTTTTTTGATTGTGGAGATACCCTGGCAGCAGTATAATATTGAAAAGAAAGGTCATAAATGCCAGGTAACGAAAAAGAAATTGCAAAATATTTGGTTAAGAATAAAAGTAAGGTATCTTTACGCCATTTAGGTATTGTGACGTCTATTGGTGCGCCAAATCCGTCAATAGCCGGTTTTAGGGAGATTAACAGTGCGAGTGATGTCGATAAATACCTGAGCAGTGAAGATTCGCGTAAAAAGGCAGATATTTATATTAATGGGGAGGGAGTTTCGCTTAAGCAAGCAGGGGCTACCTTTTCTTATAACAGGATGCAGCGGGCAAATTTGTTGGAAGTTTTCACGCTATTAAAATTTGCTAACCCAGAAGCAGCTTTAGCTCGGATTGACCTAGAGGTCAGGATGTTCCATGATAACAAATTAGACCGAAGGAATAGGCCGTGGAGGGATTTGTTTTCAGAATCCGAATTTAAATCATTATCAAAATTCCTGATGATGGATGGCGCGCCTAATGTTGGTTTTTCTTTGCACCCTGCAAAATTCATCTTAGAGGCGCCAGTTTGTGGTATTTCGCAAGAAAATTTAGATATTTTTACTTTTGAAGAATATTTTAATAAATACTGCGATAATTTTAAGATAGCAATACGGAGGCAATGGGTAGGGCAAGCTAGTAAATCAGAACATGGTAGGGCGGTTGGATTAGCGGGTAAGCCTGAAAATGCGCCATGGGTTTTCAGCACCGTTGTTGGAAAGCCTAGGACCGGATGGAGGCCCGGGTTCTCTGTTGCTAACCGGAAGACCGTGTATTTCTTAATGATTGAGAAGGAATCATAAGCTTAGCTTATTAGCCTTGAAATCATTAAATTAATACGTTATTATATGGCATATAGATTTAAAACTTCCGTTATTAGTTCAAATATAATGCGGAAGATCAGAAGCGATAAAACAAGCCCGGAGATTATATTACAGAAACTATTACGAAGCAAGGGCATTAAGTTCAGAAGGAATTTCCGCGCCTTGCCGGGTAAGCCAGATATAGCAATACTTAGTAAAAAAGTTGCCATTTTCGTAGACGGCGAGTTCTGGCATGGTTATCGATGGCAAGAAAAGAAAAGTAAGATACGGGCTAACCGGGAATACTGGGTTCCTAAGATTGAAAAAAATATTCTGCGAGATAAACAAAATAATAAGAAGTTAAAGAATGAAGGTTGGAAAGTTTTAAGGTTTTGGCAGCAGCAAATAATTAAGGATCCACTAAAATGCTTAGAAAAGATCAGGAAAACATCAAATGTAAGCCTAGGGTAGTATCGCTTTTTACTGGCTGTGGCGGATTAGATTTAGGTTTCGAAAAAGCTGGGTTTAATATTACTTGGGCAAATGAGTTCGATAAAACTATCTGGGATACATTCACCCATAATTTCCCTAAGGTCCTATTAGACAAAAGAAGCATTGTCGATATCCCATCTTCTGAAATCCCTAGCGCATACGGTATTATCGGAGGTCCTCCTTGCCAGAGCTGGAGCGAAGCAGGGGCTTGCCGTGGCATAAATGACCATAGGGGGCAGCTGTTTTTTGATTATATCCGGGTTTTAAAGGATAAGCAGCCGTTATTTTTCCTTGCTGAGAATGTATCCGGTATACTAGCGCATATTCACAAAGAAGCTTTCCAGAATATTCTTGCTGAATTCTCTAATGCCGGTTATGCTGTGTCGCATAAATTGCTCAATGCCAAATACTATAATGTCCCGCAAGATAGGGAGCGCGTTATAATAGTGGGATACCATAAAAAAATGAATAAGGCTTTTGAGTTTCCTGAGGGAACAAAGAATTTATTAACCCTACGCGATGCGATTAGGGATTTAAAAGAGCCTAAGCCAGCATTGAAATATAATAAAACTAATGGCGACACCCTTGAAATACCTAATCATGAATATATGGTTGGTAGTTACTCAACAATATACATGTCTAGGAACAGAGTAAGAAGTTGGGATGAACAATCGTTTACGATTCAGGCAGGCGGTAGGCATGCCCCAATTCATCCACAGGCGCCAAAAATGAAATTTATTGAGCAAAACAAGAGGGAATTTGTGAAAGGAAAAGAGGCTTTGTACAGGCGGTTGTCAGTAAGAGAATGTGCAAGGGTCCAAACATTCCCAGACGATTTTATTTTCAAATATACTGATGTAGCTGATGGCTACAAAATGGTAGGGAATGCCGTACCGGTAGAATTTGCCCATGCTCTTGCAAAAAAAATCATGATTGATTTAAAGACGCATCAAGATAGCGTCGATTTTAGCAAAACTCACCCAAAATATATTCGGAAAATAAAGCATAAAACCGGCACAGAAATCATTTTCGACGATAGAATTCTTAGTCTTAGTAGGCGTTAAGATGAGGTGTTTGCTATGTAGGCTTGGGGATAACTCTTTGCGCTAAAGATTATTCATGATGAATAGGGTAACGGAGGCACAGTATTAAAATCTAAAGGCAACTCTCTAGAAGACGGGAGTTGCCTTTTGTAATTGAAGGAGATTAATGTGTGGCCTTATGATTATTTAAGCGAATATAGTTCACTGATTAATGAATTTTTTCCAGCAAATAATGCCGGTAATAATAGAGATCGTCATATCTTTATTGCGACTTATCTTAAAGATAGTAGGGGAAGAAAGCTTAGTGATTTTGTTAAGAGAGTAAAGCTGAATTTTGAAATAGACCTAACGTTAGATATTAAACCACGAATAGAAGATAAGATTAAGTATAATCTTAAAGCTCTAATACCTAGTTTTATGCAAGGCGATTTGAATATTGAGATATTGAAAAAAATAGCGCAAGCCAGTCTGATCATATGCAATATCACTCCTGATAATTTCGATAATAAATCTAGTGAGAAATACTGTTTTAATCCTAACGTAATGTATGAGCTTGGGTTAGCTTTGGCGTGGAAGATGCCGGAGCAAGTTATTATTGTATGTGATGACAAGTTTGATTTTAATAATAGGAAATTTGAATTGCCATTTGATATACGTAGTTGTTTTGTTAAGAAAGTAAATTTTGATAAGTTAGGCATTAAAGGTTTCCTTCAAAATCGTATTAAGGCTATTGCTTTTGAGAAACACGTATTGATAAAGAAGATTAAGAATTCAATTGACCATGATTCATTACGAATATTGACAAAAAGAAATGGTTTGATATTTACTCCGGATCATTTGAATCCCGGTGATTATAATTATCATCGTGAATTAAGCACTATTCGGTTTTTATTGGAGATGGGGCTTTTCCGGCTCGAGTATTTTCCTAATGGTGATTGGTGTTATTCTTTAACTGATTTAGGTTGGATTTTTATGATAAAGGGAATAAGTAAGTCTAATTTGTATCCAAGAATGTTCGCAGAATTCTATCGCGTGGCTTATTGGCGTGGTCATATTAATTCATTTAATGATAAAAAGAAGGAATTTGCATGTGAATTTAGGATTAAATGGGATTTTGCAGAAAGAATACTTAAGCGCTTGCTTTCTCGTAAGGGTATGTCATATCAGGAAAATATAGCTTCGATGTTTGATGAATATTGCAACAAGAATAACTTTTATGAAGTAAGAAAGAGCATAGTGTTGCCTTGGGCTCGACAAGTCAGGGGATCTTGAGCGTTTCTTCCTAAACGATTTACCTAACTTTTTTAGTTATTAATGGTGATGAGCTTGATGATTTCTTCCTAGAAGGTGGCGATGAGTTGATGAATAGCGAACCGTGCTCAAAGTGTGGAGCTTCGATTTATCTCGATCGGCCTATTGAGTGGGTTGACGAGGCAAAGGGGATCTGTATTTGTCCCCACTGTGGAGAAAAAGTAAAGATTAGCCAATAAAAGTGTGTTCCTTCCCCGAAAGCATCTACTACCAGTTCGTCCAAGATCGCCCTAAAGAATAAATAGAAGCTAAGTAAGAATAACGGCTATTGCGTAAAACAGGTCTTTTCTGTTTATGCGGTAGCCGTTTTTTTTGGTTTCTTCCCAGATTTTACTCTTTTACATATTATTATTTATCCAACTCCTTGTTTATCAATAGGTTAGCTACTTATAATTATATAATTATTCTAACATCTTGCAATTAAATAGGTTACAAGTATTTTCAAAGAAAAGCAATATTTAATATATTTCGGTATATAACGTAGTGTAAGCTCCTTTGCTAGCTAATAAATTAATATACAAAATTAAATATAAAATTAAATAAAATACTTTGGAATCAATTCCTAGAAATCTTTACTGACTTTCGTAACCCGTTGATAGCATTGAATCTTTATAAGTGAAGTTAATTGTCAATAAATATATATATTGTACGCTTTAGTGGCGTTAGAAAAAGACCGGTCATGTCCGAGCCCTTTAATGAAGCTCTTTGATAACCTGGCGAGCGGCACAAGTTCAAGCGGTGCTTAATAACTCTTTAAGAGGCGGCTCAAATACGAAACAAGGGGAGAAAACTTCCCAAGAGGATCTGATTACAAAATTATACGTAAACAAGATGGCTGTTATTAGCTGGGAGAAAGGATCGGTGATGCCAATTGGATTAAATCTTGCAAGATTCAGAGGATCAGGATGATTAAATAAGCGGGAACAGTACGATTAGTAAAACATATCAAAATAAGGGGGGGGTAAAATGAAAAACAGTCTTCCAGGAGGGCTAAGGATGAGGTGGGTTTTGATAGGCGTGGGGCCTTCTAGACAGAAGCTCGCGGTCGGAAATATGAAAGCTAAACGGATGAAGTTTCTGTTTGGAGTCTATTATGAAAAGTCAAAGCCAGTTTTTGCTCTGGGGCATCGCCTTGACTATCATCCTATTGTCAGAATCAACTCGTGTGACAAAATACTTTGTGACTTAAGGAAAATTGTAAAGAAGCATGATCCAAGTTCTAAAAAGCTCGAATATCTAATTACATATGCAGGCGGTGCTCTGGATGGAGAATTCGCCTTATAGTTCTAAAAAACCTAAAAATTGGAGGTAGACATGGAAATTAAGAGAATCAATATTAGTCAAATTAACCCGGCAGCTTACAATCCCCGCAAAGACCTAAAGCCGGGGGAACCGGAATACGAGAAACTCAAGACGAGCCTTGAAAGCTTCGGCTATGTGGACCCTATTATCTGGAACTCAAGGACTGGCAACTTGGTAGGTGGGCACCAGCGTTTGAAGGTCCTTGTTGCCCAGGGCCTGACAGAGGTAGAGGCTAGTGTGGTAGATCTCTCCTTAGAGCGGGAGAAGGCTCTTAATCTTGCCTTAAATAAGGTTCAAGGCGAATGGGATGAGGATAAGCTTGCTGTGCTTTTGGTTGAGTTACAGCAACTGCCGGATTTTGATGTAGGTCTGATAGGATTTGATCTTCCCGAAATCAGCGAAATCCTTGATAGGCAAGAAGAAGCCAAGGAAGACGGCTTTGACTTAGACAATGAGCTTGAGAAAACAGGAGAGCCCATAACAAAGCCAGGCGACCTGATAGAACTAGGCCCGCATCGGCTGCTTTGTGGCGATTCATCAAAGCCTGAAGATATCGCCAAGCTCTTAGGTGGCAAGAAGGTAAGCCTAATCTTTACTGACCCTCCGTATAATGTGGACTACTATGGAGGAAATCGTCCCATACCAGAAAAATCCCGCCCCAAGCCATCGAGAAACTGGCAGAAGATTTATAACGATAATCTTACCCAGGAAGAATACGGTGCTTGGCTAAAGAAAGTCTTTAATAACGCTGCTTGTTATTTGGCTCCCGGTACGCCTATATACGTCTGGAATGGACATCGTCAATTCGGGCCGATGTATCAGATGTTTACTGAGATGGGGTTTCACGTATCCTGCGTGATCACCTGGGCAAAAGAGAGTTTTGCCATAGGCTACGGTGATTATAACCAACAGACTGAATTCTGTCTCTATTGTTGGAAAGAGGATAATGGCGCGCACTATTGGTGCGGTCCTGCAAACGAATCAACACTATGGCAGGTTAAACGCGAGCCTACAGGTTCATATGAGCATCCTACGACTAAACCTGTCGCGCTTGCCCATCGTGCTATTAAAAACAGCTCCAAGCGCGGGGATATTGTGTTGGATATGTTTTTAGGCTCTGGGACAACCTTGATTGCGGCAGAAGGCCTAGAAAGAATCTGTTATGGCGTTGAGCTTAGCGCGGCATATTGCGATGTTATAATTAGGCGCTATCTAGCTCTAGTTGGTAAAGATAAAGTCAGCAATGAGCTTCAGAACCGCTACCTTAAGGAGGTTAACAATGGATGATAATTTTGTAAACATACATGATACTAGGCCGGTATATGAGACGCTTCAGAAGCTAAAGGAGGGGAAACTTAATCCTCTAGCATTGTCAAGAATGGTAATATATCAATGCGTTGAAGTTTTGCTGCTTGAGGGATATCAAGTCTCTTCCATAGCTAATCTTATAAAGAAAAGTGACCGAACAGTCCGTAGGTACGTAAAAGACTTACGGGAAATGAACGCGCTGGAAGCCAGTCCTGGGCTTACGCGCGTTCTTGTTGGTGAGCTTCTGTTGAATGCCAGGAACCAGTATTCGCGCCTGAAGCAGCTTGCTCGGATGAAGGAGCTTTCTCCTAGTGAAAAGGCAAAGACTGAGTTT
This sequence comes from Candidatus Omnitrophota bacterium, assembly GCA_026387455.1. GTDB lineage: Bacteria > Omnitrophota > Gorgyraeia > Gygaellales > Profunditerraquicolaceae > JAPLLR01. The sequence goes on from JAPLLR010000068.1 coordinate 17,933, forward strand.
CTGGCCTGGAGGGTGTATGCGGAGTTAATCGAGATGATGCATTATGTTGGTTTTCTGGATAAAGGAAATTCTGGTTTAGAAATCAATAATAACATGGAACCAGAAATTCCTCAGAAAACAGGAGAAATTGAAGAATCTCCCAAGTTGCTCTCTCCTTTGGAGCGCGAAAAGATGGTAGACAATTTATTTCGCAATATAATGAAGAGAGCTAAAGAGATTGATAAGCAAAGTTATAATAAGGAAAATGAAGAGGGAGGCCCGCCAGTTGAAAGCGTTATTTAGATAGGTATTAAGTTAGCTAGTAAAATAAGCCCCACTTATAAAAGAGTTTTATAGGTGGGGCTTATTTTTTTATCAATATTCTGCTAACTATTCGATATTCAGAAACTCCGAAAGGCTCATTTTGAAAGCTTTGGCGAGTTTCTCAAGGGTGTCGATTCTTGTGTTGGAGGGGTGTTTGCCTTCCAGAAGCTGGATGTGTTTGTAGTCTATATCAGCCAATTCCGCGAGTTTTTCCTGCGTATAGCCGTATTTCTTCCGTAATTCCCTAATCCGTAATGCCAATCTATGTTTGGTATTTGTGCTCATAGCACAAGTATTATCTTACAAATCTACTTCCCTTGACACCGTATGTATACGGTGTATAATCTACTTAGCGTTTTGATCCGATAGGCTACAAACCTTAGGGAAAACATATGGCAATGATGCCGGTTTGCACAATTAGAGCAACCCACTGAAAAGAGGGTTGCTCTAATCTTTTGTGATAAATTCAGAATATTTAAGCATTAAGAAAAATCTTCTTTAAAGCGACATGATGCTGTCGCAAGGGTATGCTAAATTAATTTTTAAGTAGAAAAAAATATAATTATGAAGAATAACTCATACGATAAAAAGATATTCAGGCTTTTGTTCATTCTGAATCGTCTAGCTAATCAAGAAATAGTAGCAACAACAAGTTTGGCAGAGGAATTTAATGTTACGGTCCGGACAGTTCAGAGGGATTTAGAGCTCTTATCCATGACTGGTTTCCCGTTATCTCTTAACAATGGTACTTATAAATTCGAAGAAGGTTTTTCGTTACGTAAGATTAGTGTTACACCTGAGGAAAAATTTCTACTTATGCTTTTTTACAGACTTTTTAGCCAAACCGATAAGCCTTTTATTGATATTGCAAAAAATCTTTTAGACAAGGTATTAGTATCTTCGGATAAGAAAGATATTTTATTCAACGAGATATCTTCGAAATATAAGAAAAATGTTCTCAAGGAGGAATTTACTAACTTTTCTGATTCGTTGGCAGTTCGATTGGAAAACTGTAAATATCCGCAGTCTTTTGTTGAAAAAGTAGATTCATATTTGGCTAAAATAAAAGAAAAAATAAACGCATTAAATACTAAGGATAAAGTTGGCATCAAGGCTGAATTTACCCGACAGTACGAGAACAATAAACCAGTCGCAACCATGTGGGTTCCGAAGTCGTATTTTAACGATAATACAGCCAAATATGACTTTTCTACTCATAAGAAGGAAAGAGAGTTTACGGTTAGAACTCATCTTCCGGGTAAATTCAGAAAGAGCTTTAGGATATCATTACATCTAGATATGTTTTTTAATTTCTGGGGCGTGCATTTCAAAGCTCGGCAGATCACGTGCTTTGACGATTTTGCAGCACATCTGGGTTTTCCAAAGGAACTGAAGTTATTTGATTATGATTCTGCTCATGGAACGCGCGGAAATAAACATCAGCTTCTTATTACTCATGGATCTCTTAATTGGGAAAAAGAAATTCCTTTGTTGCGCGAAGAAATAAAACCTTTTTTAAATAAAAAAAGCGGAATCCCATGGAGTAAATCATGGGATGAGCGTAAGAAAAAATGGAAAACTATAAGGTAGGGGTCAGCTTAATAGTTCTTTCTTCAATGCAGAAAGCAACGGGATGAAAAAAGAAATATCGTTAGTTATTTTTTGGATAGTAGTAATGACTATTTTGATTTCATTAGTTGGGTTTGCTGGTCACAATGATTTGGCCGGAGTTGTCAATGCTAAGGGGCGTATTGCGGGTATTTGGTATGGAATTGTCCATGGTTTTTTATTTATTATTGCCTTAGTAGTGTCTTTATTTAATAAAACCGTAAATATTTATGAATTACATAATACAGGCATTGGATATAATGTTGGTTTTGTAATTGGAACTTTATTATGGTTTATAAGCTCAAAGATTTTTAGATAAAATTGAGGATAAAATGGACTTAAATACAGCAAAAGCAAAACTGTCGAATCTAGTAATTAGCAGGGATATAACTAAGAACGAAAATTTAAAATATATACGAGATTGGATATCTTCTTGGTCAGACCAAGTACCTCATCATGGAATAAATCAATTCGGAGAAACTGTAGAATTTTTATCAATAACTGAAGTCCCTACCTACGTTATATTCTTTGATATCCAATATGAAAGAAGAGTGCTCAAAACAGGCGTATGGCCTTATTTTGGAAAAGAAATTTTCTCGAAGTCTATCAGCTTAAATGATCCTTCCGAATTATGGTCGGTTAATGTACCGTTAATTGAAAATTTTAAAACTCAAGTTAATTGTTATGCGGTTCAAGGATCAGAAAAGTTTGCTATATGTAATTCATGTCGCGGAGGAGGAAAAGTTCCTTGCCCAATGTGTGGCGGTCGAGGAGAAGTTTCTTGCCCAACGTGTGGCGGTCGAGGAGAAATTTCTTGCCCAAGGTGTGGCGGAAAGACAACAGAACCATGCCATAGATGCGGTGGAAATGGCAGTATAAAAGGAGATTCTTCCATAAATTATCGAGAAATTACTTGTCCTTCGTGTGGTGGACGACAACGCGTGCCTTGTTCATCATGCGGCGGGAAAGGTAAAGAAGATTGCTCCAAATGCAGAAACGGTACGGTTGTTTGTTATAAATGTGCTGGTAACGGAATTTTAACTTGTGGCTCATGCAAGGGGTCCGGTAAGTTCATCTCCCTTGTTTATTTAAGCGATAGTTTTATTCATAAGCCATGGATAAAATCGATACACTTCAGCCAAATTCCTTCCGAAATTGCTTCGAGGATAACAAATGGACGTAATTCAGGGGAACTTATTGCAGAGTATGAAGATCGGTTAATTCCTGATGATATGTTCGAATCTTCAAATCATGTGGCATTAAAGCATGACGTGAGAAATTTTCTGCAGACAGTTAGAAACGTGAAAGTGTTGGGAGTGTATTTAAAAAACTATCGCATATTAAAAGAGAAAATTGTAGTCAAGAAGGTCAATGTAATGAAGATAGATTACAAGCATACCGATCGGCAATATGCGATGTGGCTATACGGCAAATCTTCTGTTTGGGCACCAGTAAGTCCAATATCAGAATATCGGGACAATTTATTTAGTGATGCTAAGAGGGAGTTTGGTAATAAGGCGTTTTCAAGGGCTTTAAGTTTAATAGATAAGACAATTGAGATGTCTTCGAAAAAAGAATATAACGATTTCAGGGATAAAATAGTTAATAAGATTCATCAACAGTACATAGTTGGTGCAGTTGCCGGGGGCACTATTTTCCCTTTGATAGGAAACATCTCCGGTGTTTTTATTGGACTGATTCTCAGGAATCATTTTTCCACGAGACTAAATAGCGAAAAGAAAAGGTTTGCCTATTCCTTTTGGACAAGCTTTATTGTCAATTTAATCTTTGCTCTAACCCTGTTTCTAATTAAGAATCGCCCTATTATCATTATGCTGTTTTTTATAGTGGAATTTGCTGTATTTAAAATTAACCGGAAGGGATTTATCGAAGGGCTAAAGAAAAAAAAGAAAACTTTTGACTCCAGGAGCTCTACCGCAAAAGAAGAGAGCGCTTCTGATGGATATGATGAGTTTTCGGATATGAACTCATACGTTTTCATTTATTATTCTTACGAAGAGAAAAATAGTGTCGAAAAAGATGAGTTTAAAGAGGCTGATGGCTATGATAAATCGAGATCACAAGATAAAGGTAAGAAGGCCGAGCGCGATTACCAGATGAGTTTAAGCGATTGTTATGAAATATTAGGAGTATCAGAGAGTGCTTCCACAGAAGAAATAAAAGCTGCTTACAGGAAAAGAATCATGGAGTACCATCCAGATAGAACTGGTGGATTAGGAGAGAAATTAAAAGATAGAGCTGAAGAGGAGACAAAGAAGATCAATAATGCTTTTGAAAAGATTATGAAATCAAAGGGGTAGTGCTAGCCTAGATTATGGTGTCTATCTTGGAGGTGTATTAATATGTGGAAGTGTTTAAAGTGTAATGTATTTTGCGAAGAAGATACTTGTTGGAACTGTGGAATAAAGAAATCCACGTCTACGGAACAGGCAGCGACAGGCCTTGTTTCACAGGAAACCACAAATAAGAAAGACGATGCAGAATTTACAAAAGATGCATCTACGAAAAAGAATCCTTCTTGGGAAGAAGAAATACAGAAAGAAGCAATAAGGTGTGATGATGGCGTAGAAAAAGATGAGCTTTATGATGAGGCAGTGCGTGTAATAATAGAAAGTAACCAGGCCTCAGTGTCGATATTACAGAAGCGTATGCGCTTAGGTTATACCAGGGCTGCAAGGATTATTGATATGATGGAGCAGGAAGGGTTGGTCGGTCCATTTGAAGGAAGCAAGCCGCGCAAGATCTTAGTTGACCGTGAGGCATGGCTTAAGAACCAACTTAATAATTAGTAACAGGAAAAAAAGGTTAAATTGAAGAAAATATTGAGTTTATTCATATTATTGTTTCTTGGTGTAGGAATTGCGCGTAGTGAGACATATGTTTCTAAGGAGAACCCAGATTACACGGTTGAATATATTACTCCGGGCGCCCAAGCATTTAGCGTTGAAGAATGTCAAGAATGGTCAAGGCAGCATCCAGGCAATATAGTAAAATGCCAGTCGTTATTTACCAACCATTTTTATTCTCGTGGTGAAATTGTTGACTCAAAAATTGATGATATTGCCAAAAATGCTTATCTTAATAGAGTTCAGGAAAAAAAACAGACAGAAGTATCTGAACAAACAAATACAGTATTGGGGCTGTTGTTATTTGCGGTAATAACGGTATTCCTGACATTTGGAATTATCGGAATCGTAAAAGGATACAAACAAGAAGCAATTTTTTTCTACAGTTGGCGAGATTTTTTCGCAACATTTCTGTATACAATTGCTATATGCGGAGGTATTGTCGGAACAATTTCAGGAATTAGCGGGCTTGTTATGAAGGACGGTAATCCTTGGTGGATTGGGCCTGTAAGTTTTGGTGCATTTATAGTAGGTTGCTATTTAAACGCACGGGTGCCATATAAGTATTCGGACAACAAATTTACCGCTTTTTGCGTATTTGTGGGTCGGATTTGGGCGATGTTTCTAACGCTCTTTATACTTGTAGGTTGGTTGGGGCCTGGCGGTAAAAGAAAAGATGAATCAGATGCTGGTTATGCGATAAGAACAGCGATGCATTATGCGATGTGGACAGCGATTACAGTATGGTTTACCAGATTAGCGAGTAACTTAGTTAATGGAGAAAGATTGCTAGAAGATAAGAATTTTGGAGAGGCAGTAAGAGTTAGATCTAGGTTTACTTAAAAATAAACAGGTAGGTACTTTTGCAATTAATATAGTAAAACTTCTGCAATAAACCCACCATATTTTTAAACCACAGTCCAATAAAAATATTTTCCAATGCGACATAACCCTGTCGCATGCCTATGTTACACTTACTTAATCTTGCCATAAATCGTAGTAAATTGACTTGATAATAGCGAGCTTGTATGGCTATATGTGATTGAAAGGTGGTGCGTTATGGCGGAAGTTGTTCCTACCCATAATTTGGGCACTGATATGGCTCCTGAAGGGGTTATGAGCACTCAGGGTCAAAAAGAAATCATGGTTTTGGCTAGCGATAAAGAGTATCTTGATGCATATTTTGATATCTGCCGGCTTTATCAATTAAAGAGGGCTATATTGTATATGCCTAAAAAGGGTTGTTCTGAATCTAAGGTATCTAAGAAAAAGGCCCCCGAGAATGACATCGCTAGTATAAATACCAAGATACAAAGACAAGAAGGCATATTTTGGCAGAAGGTTGAAGAGGGGCAAAAGCGCGAGGTAAAGTTTGCCATTGAAGAAATCACAGCCAAATACAAGCTGGATTTGTTTGAAAAAAGGCTTCTGCTTTTCTTTCTCTACCTTGAGTACTTTGCCATTGATACAAACGTTTGCACTGAAGACGAACTGTTTTGTATCTTTGACACCGAAAACTCCGTGTTATCCCGGATGCGCAATATGAGGTATTTTAGGTCTGATTCTAACCTGATCAAGCAAATGTTGCTTTGCAGAGAGTCTAAAAGTATCTCTGGCAGCGCTAGAATGGAAATCGCGCTTAGCTCAAGGGCATTAGATATTGTTTCAACGGTTCTAAGCGGCGGAGAATGTCAAACTACTGAAACTCCAAAGACCACCCGTAGCGAAACAATCGGTTATGTCAAGGATCCGGAATATAAGTTTGAGGATGTAGAGCTTACTGAAGAGACTAAAGAAAAGGTTGTTTTCTTTCTGCAGACGCTTAAGGACAATAGTTTAGAAAAGCTTGGGGTATCCCAGAGGATAAAAAAGGGCTTGGGCACGGCATTTCTCTTTTTTGGGCCTTCCGGGACAGGCAAAAGCATGCTTGCTGAGGCAGTCGCATCATACGTTGGCAAAAAGGTCTTGGTGGTGGAATATCCTAAGATTATGGATCGCTATGTCGGGGAAACGGATAAGAACATAACCAGAATCTTTAGAAGCGCCGAAGAGGAGGACCTTGTGGTACTTTTGGATGAGGCAGATACCCTCTTTTATAACCGGTCATTTGCCTTTGAGGAACATGATATAAGGTTTGTAAATGAGATGCTACAGGAGTTGGAGAAATTTAAAGGCATCATTATCCTTACGACAAATATGGATGTATTGCTTGACCCGGCGCTTGAAAGAAGGCTTTCCTTGAAGGTAAAATTCGAGCTTCCATCAAAAGAACTGCGCCTTAAAATCTGGCAGTCCCATATACCTGATAAAGTAAAGATAGCAAAGGGGGTTGATTTTGAGATGCTGGCAGCAAAGTATGATTTTTCAGGTGGCAATATCAAGAACGCGGTTTTAAATGCATTCAGGAAAATAACTTCAAGAAATAGCGATACGCTTACCTTGGAAGACCTGATTTTCGGCGCCAACCTAGAGAAGGACGGGATGTATAATCCTAAGAGCCAGAGAGCCGTTGTCGGTTTTTCTTCGTAATAAAAACAAAGTTAATCATTATGAAATACAAGGAATGGATGAGGCTGATCCATAAGTACCCGTGTAAGGATCTTAACGGGAAAGTTATCGCTTATGATACTGATGGCACAGCGTTGGGTGAGGTTATATTTAAAGAGGGTAAAGTGATTTCAAGAAAGAAGTATGTGATAGAAGAAAAAAGGGATTCGTTACGATTAACAAGGAGGGGTAAAGATGATGAAGCGACAAGGGGACTTATTGATTGTTAAAGTGGATAAAATTCCCGAAGGCACAGTATGGCATAAGAGCCGGATATTGGCTGAGGGCGAAGCAACTGGGCATATGCATGAGTTGGATTCAGGGGAGGTTTATGAAAAAGAAGGAACGTTATATTTTAAGGTTGCACAGGAAGGAGTATCAACCTTGAATCATCCGGAGCATAAAGCAGTAACATTTGAGCCAGGGGTATACAAAGTAATAAGACAAAGGGAATATGAACCAAGGAGTTGGAGGTATGTTAGCGACTAATAGCGTAAAAGAACGTCTTTGGAAAAAAGGCAGAATACAATACCGTTATTTGGATGATGAAAGAAGCAAGGCAGAAGCCGTTGGTTATTATGACAATGGTCAGCTATGGTTTCAACATTTTATAAGAGATGGGAGAATACAAGGTTTAGGCAAAATTTGGTATGAAGATGGCAGTTTACAGTGCGAAGAAGAGTATTTAGATGGTAACTTCCACGGGATAAGAAAAGAGTGGTACAGAAATGGTAAGCTTAATACAGAAATTTTCTATAAGTACGGTCTTCGCGATGGGACATGCAAGATATGGTTTGAAAATGGGCAGTTAAGATCAGAATCTTTTTATATAGCTGGAAAATTGCATGGTCTATGGTGTATTTGGTATTTAAATGGAAGATTTTGGTCTCAAGGGAATTATCAAAATGGTCAGCGTCACGGTGCTTTCAAAGAGTGGGATGAGCGAGGGAAACTTAAGTCAACTCATGTATATGTGAGAGGAGTTAAGTTCAGTGTAAGTATAGGCAACCGAATTCTATCCAAGCAAATAAGGGCTGAAGATATTCTAAAAGTAAAGAATACTACAGCAAGAAGGTTTTGTTTAGAAGAGTTAGGATATGAAAGATTTCTTGCTCAGATGCCGCATGAAATCCTGCATAAGGAAGGTGATTATGAACTTGTCAGGATTGATTGGTATAAAAGAGAAGAGCCAATTTATCTGGTTAAGGTGAAGTGTCCTTCCACGGGAGCATTTTATACGCTGCGTGTGCCGCCAACTATGAAGACCGTAAAAGAGGCGATTGCTTGGACGTTTAGAGTAAAAGAGGGGGAATATCGACTTGAGACTGAAGCTTAATCGTCAAAATTGGCTCGAGATAATATAACATTATGAAAAGGATACTATTTATAATTGGGATGGTTTGTTTATGCGTAAATGCTTATGCGCAGGATTGCGGCGGGAATATTGATCGTCCGCGCGTTAACAGCGAGTTATTTGAGGAGTTGCAGAATAGGTATAGCTTAAGCGATTCGGAAACTTATGAGCTGCTTGGTAGAACTTATCTGGAAATGGACAATGTTAAAATGGCTGAATACTGTTTTCAGGTGGCAGTTCAACTAAATCCTAGCCTATATTTATCCTGGTATAATCTCGGTCTAATCAATATGGAAGATCCGGTTTCCTATTTTAAAAAAGCAATCAAAGCAAACCCTAAGTTCTCTCCTCCGTACTACTGGCTCGGGCTTTATTATTGCAAATCTAAAGATAATAGCGGGTCTTTACGATATTTCGCGCAGTACCTTAATATTGCGGACAAAAACGATCCGCAGGAAAAGGATAGGATTGAGATGGCAGGATATATTATGGGAGAGATTAAGGCAGGTAACATTGACTATGACTTGATAATGGAAAAGGCGATTAGTCGGAAAGCTAAACAAATAAATTAAAGAGAGGAGTAGGATTATGGCAGGTGTATTTATACTGATTGGGGTTATTTTTGGGGTAGCTGCAACATGGTTTTTACTGACGTGTAAATATAGCTATAGAGAACTTAAATTGACCCTGTGGAAACTAGAAAGTTATGGGAGAGAAAGCAAAGACTTTTACTTTATGGCGGCAAGGGATATAGCTTACCTTAAAGAACGGATAAATGCTCTTGCTGAAGCCTTAAAACAAAGAACGTAGTAAGAATCAAGGAGCAGGCCATGAATATTGAGCTTAAAGGGTTAGAGGCGTGGCAATGGAACTCTCAAGGGAAGGCTTTAAGAGCTATTGGTAAGTATAAAGAAGCTATTGTTTGTTATGATCAAGCAATAAAAATAGAACCAAAGTATGTAACTGCCCGGTATAACAAAGGAAATGTTTTGCTTGCCCTTGGTAGATATCGTGAAGCTATTAGTTGCTATGATAAAGTAATAAAAATAGAGCCAGAAGATGCCGCGGCTTGGCATAATAAGGGATGGGTTTTAGATGCCCTTGGTAGATATCGCGAATCACTTATATGCTATGGGCGAGCAACAAAAATAAAGCCAAATGATGTCGATTTCTGGAATAGCAAAGGAGTAGCTTTTTACGCTCTCAATAGATATAAAGAAGCGCTTATCTGTTTTGATAAGGCTATAAAAATTGAGCCACAGTATGAAAGAGCAAGAAATAATAAGAAGGTTGTTTTAAGGGCTATCGGCAAACCTTACGATGTTAAAGCAAGTGATAAAGGCGTATGGCCTGCCCCCTAAATTGTGCCATTTACAATGGGGCTTTCTAGCTAGTGACCTTCTATCTAAAAAACTGGTACAATTTATAGGGGCAGGCCATTTAAAAGTAATCAATTACATATTTTTAAGCCTATGTTAAAAAGAGTATTTATTGGTGTTTTAGTCATATCACTTATATCTTTTCCTGTTTTTGTCGAAGCCAAAGCAAAGGGTAACGTCGAAGTTTTAGAAGCAGATATAGATGGTGATGGCTCTAAAGAAGAAATAAGCTTCATTAAGAAGCCCATTGAGGATGAGCTTGATGGCTTAGCTGAAGGGACCTTGCAGATTAAGGCAAAGAACAAAGTTTTCACAAAAGATCTCGGTGAAATTGAGAATAGCTCAGGGGCCTCACTAGAGGTGATTAAAGTTTCATCGAACGTAAAACCATTTATAGGCATCTTTTCTTTTGCTGGAGCGCATGGCATGAGACTTATGCTTTTTAGTTTTGACGGAAGCAAGATTATGCAAGAAATAGAAGTATTCTCGGATGCTCCATCGATCGAGTTTAAAGATATTGATAAGGACGGGATAAAGGAGATTGTTGCAAAAAGTCGTGATTATGATAATAGTCCCATTAAAGATAGTATCGTTAAGACCTACAAATACTTAGATAAAAAGTGGCAGTTAGAATCGACCTATAAAACTATAGAATAAGTGCTCTAAAGTATGAAGTAATGGCGCGGGCAAATATTTCTTCGCGAAGAAAATGCGGTTGCTCTCTTAACAACTGGTATAGCTTATAGGGGTAGGTCAAGGTTAAGTGTGTTATCGTTAGCTGGGGCTGTTTTGGCTTGTGTTTAAGCTTTAAAAGCGTTAAAATATAGCCCATCCGTAATTGGGAGGTTATATTGGTAGATTTTGAGCAACTATTTAACTTAGATTGAGTTAGGGGAGGGGCGTTAGCTGTACTAACGCCCCTTTTTATTTAACTATGGCAGAGCAACTAAAAATATTTATCAGTTCACCCATCAAGGGGCTTGAAGACGATCGCAAGGCTTTGATAGAAGCGCTTAAGAAAGAGTATAGTGCTGAGGCTATGGAGCTTTGGGTGTCTTCCCCTGAACATCCAAAGAACATATGTCTTGCGCACGTAAGAAGCTCAGGCGCTATGATTCTCTTATCCGGTCCGTATTATGGCAGTATTGATCCATCAAGCGGAAAGTCATTTACCGAACTAGAGTATGAAGAGGCAGAGGCTTACGGTATAGGCGTCATTCACTTTTTCAAAATTACTAAAGAAGGGGCGGAGTTTACTTCCGAAGAAACAGTTGAAGAGCTAAAGCAGAAACATATTCAATTTTTTAATAAAATCTGGCAGTTTAGGAATAAAGGTTTTGTTACCCCCAATCAAGCTTCAGAGCAAGCATTAGAAGCTTTGAAGGAATATAAGAGCAAAAAACGCGAAAGATTGCGACCTTTTGTTAATGCAGATGAATACTTTAAGGATTTTCTTAATAAAGGGGCGCTGCGACATGATTATAAGCTTGTTGGGCGCGGCGATGTATTAGATGTGCTAAGTCGATTTGCAGACTCTGACAAGAAGATATTTGTTTTATTCGGTCGTGGCGGTTTAGGTAAAAGCAAAATTCTTTATGAGTTCGCTTCGCATTTCAAAAACGAAAAGTGGAAACATGTTCTATTTTTGCGTGAGGTTTTTAATATTAACCAAGATGTGTTAGATATGCTCCCTGTTGAACCAAGTATCATTATTCTAGATGATGCTCACCGATACGATGATTTAGATACATTGTTTTCGATTTATAAAGGCAACCCGGTATCTGACAAAATAAAATTAATCGTATCCGCTAGGCCTCTTGGAAAGGAGAAGATAAACTACAACCTTTCAAGAAATGTGCCTCTTGATCAAGTTGAGATATTCGAGTTAAGCGACCTCGATCAAGATCAAACCACGGAGCTTGTAAAGAGCCTATTAACAAACAAGGATCCTAGGATTATTTCTGCAGTATCAAATATGACGAAGGATTGTACCCTGGCGACTGTTGTTGCGTGTAAATTAGTAAACGAAGGCCTTGTAGACCCCAATGTCGTTTCTCATAAAGAAGAATTCCAAAGATTAATTTTTGATCGATTTTTAGAAGAGTATAAAGGCCCAGATTTATCTGATCCTCAGACTCAAAGACTATTGGAATACCTGGCAGCTTTATCTCCTACGCCCACTTCTGATGATGATTTTAGAAAGAAAATCAGTGATGCTTTAGGACTGCCTGTTTCAGAAGTCGCACGAAAAATATCTTTTCTTGAAGAACGGGGACTACTCTTACGCAAAGGTAGATTAGTTAAGATTGTTCCAGATTTATTGAGCGACTATATTTTATATAAAGCTTGCATCGACAAAAATGATACACCAACAAATTTTGCAAAAGAAGTATTAGATAAATTCCACGAGACGCATCTAAAGAATATTTTATTTAATATCTCAGAAATCGAATGGCGAGCCAAACTAGCTTCAAAAAAGATTAACCTATTAGGCGATGTTTGGAAGCAGATAAAGGAAGAATTTAGGGATGCGCCAATTTATTTACGTTTGAAAATTATTGATGAGATTGAGCAGGCAGCTGTTTTTCAGCCCCAGCACGCTTTAGAAATAGTTGATATCGCTATTCGTGTGCCTCCATCCACAAAGCTTCCCGAAGAGTCAATGTTGCGGCAATTGGAATGGTCAAACGATAGGGTGTTAG
>JAPLLR010000022.1 GCA_026387455.1 Candidatus Omnitrophota bacterium
GGTGCCGGAACAATAATCAGAGATACTGAGGGTGTGCATGGCCTCACTACAGCCGCCAGTTTATGGGTAGTCGCGGCAATAGGCCTGGCAGTAGGATGCGGTTTCTGGAAAGCAGCATGTTTTGTTACAGCCTTGGCCTTAGTAGTTTTATTTATCCTAAGATACGCCGAAGGCATGATCTTTCACTCTAAAGAAGAAAGCAGGGACTAGGGAGATGGTGCGTATCCCTCGCCTTAACGCTTGTCCTTTTCTTCGAAAAGGACTGCGCAGGCTAGGGATTAATTCGCCCAAACAACTTACGTCCACCCAAGTAACATAATTGTTCCGTAAGTTGTGGGCTCATTAAGGAGGGTTGGCTATGGCCTTTAAGAGAAAGACGGAAGAAAAGATCCTCGATGTCGACGCCTCTATGCAAGGTACTCTTAACTTCAAGGATCCCGTGAATCTGCGCATAAACGGAAAATTTGAAGGCACATTAGGAACCAAAGGAAACCTGACTATTGGCCCTTCGGCAATCGTTTTAGCGGATTTAAGCGGGGATAATATTATAATCGGCGGCAAAGTTAAAGGAAGAGTCACCGCGCGCGAAAAACTTACTCTTTTACCGACCGCAGTGGTAGAAGGTGATATATTTCCGGCAAAGCTCAGCGTAGCAGAAGGAGCAATTATTGAGGGCACCTGCTCGATGCTGCGCGATTTTCTCAACGCTGAAGAGTTAGCGAAATACTTAGAGGTAGACCTTAATTCCATAATGGAGTGGGCTAACTCCGGAAAAATGCCAGGCTCAAAAGAAGGAGAGGCATGGAGATTCGATCGTAAAACGATCGATACCTGGGTCTCTTCAGAAAAAATTGAAAGATAACAAAACATATGGCTGACGAAAAACTATTGACTGTCAGAGATGTTTCTATGCTTTTGAACATCTCCGAGAAAGAAGTACTCAACCTAGCTGAAACCAGAGCGATCCCAGCGTATAAAATCGGCGGAATGTACCTGCGCTTCAAGAAAGAACAAGTCTTACAGTACAAAAAAACTTTCCATCACACGCTACCTAAGGCACATAATCATAAAGATTATTCCCTAACGGACAAGATCAGTGATTTCTTTTATTTTAATGACTTTTATGTTTTATCCGCCATCCTGATCATCCTCCTAGTAGTCGTTATATTTCAGGGGTTGTAATGAACACAAAATTTGGTTTTTGCGATCTTGGCTTTGCTAAGCTTGACATTGATAGAGTTAGACGCAGGGGTTTTGCCGAGGCGGTTTACTGCCCGGGTAAAGATAAAATCCATTTAAAGAAGATCTGTGCCGGGTTTATACGGAATAAGCAGCCCCTCCTGCTTACTAAGCTTGATAAAAACACTAACTCATTTCTTAGGAAATCGATCCCAGGCTTAAAATATAATCCTCTAGCCAAAATCGGCTATCTGATCCAAAATAAAACAATTGTCAAAAAAGGGCAGATATTGGTAGTTTCAGCCGGCACATCAGACATACCGGTTGCCGAGGAAGCTGCCTTAACCGCTGAATTATTAGGAAGTAATGTTGTCAGGCTTTACGACGTGGGCGTTGCCGGAGTGCACCGAGTAATGCACAAAATTGAAGAACTACGTAAAGCAAAAGTAATCGTAGTAGTCGCGGGGATGGAAGGAGCGCTCACCAGCCTGGTCAGTGGACTGGTCAGCTGCCCGGTGATAGCGGTTCCCACCAGCTGCGGATACGGAGCAAGCTTTAATGGGCTTGCGCCGCTATTGACCATGCTCAACAGCTGCTCACCCGGGGTAGTAGTGGTGAATATCGACAATGGTTTTGGCGCGGGATATTTTGCAAATTTAATCAATACCCCCAAGGAGTGATAAATGGCGTTTTCCGGACTAGATATCTATAAACTTTTACCTAAAACAAACTGCCGCGAATGCGGCTTTGCCACCTGTTTGGCCTTTGCCATGCAACTAGCTAAGAAAGCAGTAAGTATTGATAAGTGCCCATATTTAAGCCCTGAAGCCAAAAAGGTGTTGGAATCATCCTCGTTGCCTCCGATCAAGCTGATTACTATAGGAACAGGCGAACAAAAGCTGGAGATCGGAAATGAGTCAGTGATGTTCCGCCACGAAGAAAAATTTCACCGTCCATGCGGACTTGGCTTCGTTATAGATGACAGTCTTACGGATAGCGAAATCAAAGACAAACTGGCAAGAATCGCCAAGCTTAGCTTTGAGCGAGTAGGCCAGAAACTTGATGTCAACCTTGTAGCGCTAAAACAGGTTAAAGACGCTAAACGATTCACGGAAGCGGTAAAACTAGTCTCCGGTCTGACCACGTTACCTATCGGACTGATAAGCGAAGACTCGACAGCTCTAAAAGATGCTCTCATAACACTAAAAGACAAAAGAGCTCTTATTTACCGCGCGACAAAAGAGAACTTTACCCAGATAGCTCCTTTAGCCAAAGAATTTAAAGCTACACTGGTGGCAAGCGCACCCGACCTTAACTCGCTATCTACCCTGACTCAGGAATTAAACAAGCTGGGAATAGAAGAGATCATGCTTGATACGGGTAATAAAACTATTTCCGAAAAAATATGGGATCTTACCCAGATAAGAAGATTAGCGTTAAAGAAATCAAATCGCAGCCTGGGATTTCCGGCAATAACCTTGATAAATAAAGCTGATCCTTATGAAGAGGCAATGGAGGCAGCTTCATACATCTGCAAATACTCCGGGATCATCCTGCTAAGAAATATCGAAGCCTGGCAAACGCTGGCACTCCTGACCCTGCGCCAAAACATCTACACTGACCCTCAGAAACCATTGCAGATTGAGCCAAAGCTTTACCCAATAGGTGCTACAAACGATAAATCCCCGGTTCTTATCACCACCAACTTCTCGCTATCCTACTTTACAGTGCTCGGAGAAGTTGAAGCCAGCAAAGTGCCGACTTATATCCTCAGCGTAGATACCGAAGGCATGTCAGTGCTTACGGCATGGGCAGCAGAAAAATTCACTCCGGACAAGATCTCCGATACAGTGAATAAGTTAGGCGTAAAAGAAACCGTTTCACATAACCGGCTGATCATCCCCGGATACGTCGCCATGATGAGTGGAGAACTAGAAGAAAAATCTGGCTGGCAAATAATAGTGGGACCAAAAGAAGCATCCGGGATTCCATCATTCTTAAGAAACCTCTAAATTAAGTGGAAAAATTCAAGGTCACATTCTATCCAGATAACTTGACCATAGAAACAGAAAAGGATAAAACCATCCTTTCTGCGGCTATCACAGCGGGAGTCTATATCAATTCCGCTTGCGGAGGCGATGGTGTTTGCGGTCGCTGCAAGGTAGTCGTCAAGTCCGGAAAAGTGATCACCCAGCCCAACGGCGCGCTTACCCTTGAAGAAAAAAGGCGCCACGTATACTTGTCCTGCCTGACTACTATCCACGGTGACACGGAAATAGAAGTACCCTCCGAATCAAGACTAGAGTTTGTTAACCTCACTCCCCAAGAGCTTGAGCTAAGGCTTAAGGGACTTTATACTGATGCCGAAGAAATTGAACACGTAGCCCCCGGTCTAACTGAAAAGATTTTTATTCATTCACCACTGGCTACCAAACACCTGCTGAACCTGCCCAAACCTTCGATTAATGACAATACCAGCGACCTGGAACGACTATACAGAGAAGTGCGTAAAATCCAGAATATTCCTGTAATGCAAACCGGACTGGCCAACATCAGACAGCTGAGTGAATTGCTACGTGACTCCGATTGGATTGTCACGGTTACCCTAGGCAAACGTAATGATACTGTTGAAATAGTACTTGTCGAATCCGGAGATACAACAAAAACCAACCTAGGCCTGTGCTTTGATATCGGTACCACCACAATATCAGGACAATTGGTAGATCTAAATACCAAAAAAGTTCTAGGGACAAAAGCTACATACAATAAACAAGCCAGCTTTGGCTCCGATGTGATCACCCGCATCATCTACGCCCGAGAAGAAGACGGGTTGCTGAAACTGCACAATTCAGTGACCGACACTATGAACCAGATGATCAAAGAGTTGATCCAGGAGCATAATATCGACCTTAATGACGTCACCTGCATCCTGTGCGCAGGAAATACCACCATGACCCATTTACTGCTTAACGTTGACCCCACATATATCCGACGCGAGCCATATATCCCGACCGCAAACTTTATTCCGACAATACGCGCGGCTGAGGCCAGCATCAGTATAAACCCTCGCGGGCTTTTGTCCTGCGTACCGGGAGTCTCAAGCTATGTTGGAGGAGACACCACTGCGGGAGTGCTTTCCAGCGGATTATATAAAGAAAACGATCTGAGCCTCTTGATCGATATCGGAACAAACGGAGAGATCGCTCTCGGAAATAAAGAATTTATAATTGCCGCGGCAGCTTCCGCAGGCCCGGCGTTTGAAGGCAGTGGAGTTTCCTGCGGAATGCGGGCTTCGCGCGGTGCGATTCAAAAGGTCAATATTGACCCAAAAAGCTTTGAGATTAAATATTTAACGATCGCAGAAACTAAACCGCGCGGTATTTGCGGCTCAGGATATATAGACATCATCGCCTCGATGCTGAAAACCGGAATCATCGATAAAAACGGAAAGATCAAGATTGATGATCATCGCAGGGTCCGCAAATCAGAATCCGGGAAAGAATTCGTGATTGCCTTTAAAGAAGAATCGGATTCCACAACAGATATCGTCATTAGCGAAGCAGATATTGAGAACCTGAAGCGCACAAAAGCTGCCATATACTCGGCAAGCGCGCTCTTGGTCAGGCATATGAGCCTGGATTTCTCATCGGTTAAGAAAATTTTTATTGCAGGCGGCTTTGGCACCAGCCTCGAAATTGACAGCGCCATAGCTATCGGCTTGCTTCCGGACCTGGAACGCTCACGCTTTATATTCATCGGAAATAGCTCCTTGGCCGGAGCACGGGAAATACTTTTGTCTTACGAAGCGACAAAGCTTGCCGATAAGCTGGCCCGTAAGATCACGTATCTGGAGTTATCGGTAGATCCGGCGTATATGGATGAATATATGGCGGCATTGTTCTTTCCGCATACTGACTTAAAAAAATTTCCTTCACTAAGGTTATAATGGGTTACGTAATTGCAATGGCGGGTAAAGGCGGAACAGGAAAGACCACGATTGCCGCGCTCATTGTCAGGCTGATCAGAGACTTAAAGCTTGGCACAGTGCTAGCCATCGACGCTGACCCCAGCAGCAATCTGGCAGAAACCTTAGGAATAGATTCTAAAGCAACCATCGGTTCGATACTAGACGATATCTGCGCTCATCCTGAAAAAGTTCCTCCAAGTATGGGTAAAGACGCCTTCATCGAATATCAAGTGCAGACCGCAATCGCTGAGGGAGAGGGATTTGATTGCCTGACGATGGGCAGGCCCGAAGGGCCGGGATGCTATTGTTACGTGAACAACGCTTTGCGCAATTCCCTTGGCAAACTGATCAAAGACTACGATTACGTAGTTATCGATAATGAAGCAGGACTTGAGCATCTTTCACGGCGCACTACGAGAAGCGCGGATGCGCTAGTCGTAGTATCCAACGCAACGCAGGTGGGTTTAATTGCAGCCAAGAGAATCCGTGAGCTTATCGCGGAACTAAAGATTAAGACCAAAAAAGAACTCTTAATCATAAATTGCGCGGATAAAGATATCGAGAAAGATAGAATCAAAGATATGAAATTAGATTACCTGGGTTTTATTCCCCAAGATCCGACAGTTGAAATTGCCAGCTTAAACGGTAGCTGTCTGCTAAAATTAACCCCAGAATCTATTAGCCTTTTAGCTTTACGTAAAATAGGAGAACCAATATGGCGCAAGACTTAATGCTTGAGAAATGGTCCGGAAAGATCTCAACAGTTACTATCGGAGCGACAATTGCCGATGGCGGCACGCGCAAACATTCCATTAAGATCGGAGGGGAGAAATCCCTGCCGAACTTATTCAAAGAGGGAGCTATCCCCAATAAAACGCAGATCGCTTTTGAAATATGGGACGCACCACCTACGGACTGGCCGGATGAATTAAACAAGATCTACGGCAGCTACTATAAAGATCCCATTACCTGGGCTAAGACTTGCGTTGAAAAGTATAAAGCCACTTGTCTTTGCGTAAGGCTACAGGCTGCACACCCGGATTTCGGAAACAAAACCGCCCAACAGGAAGCGCAGTTCATCAAAGAGCTACTGAAAGCTGTGGCTGTTCCATTAGTAATCATCGGCTGCGGGGATGATTCCAAGGATAGCCTTATACTACCTGCCTGCTCGGAAGCAGCAAAAGGAGAAATTTGCCTTATTGGAAGCGCGGTACAGAATAATTATAAAACTCTAGCCGCAGCGTTATCTGCCGACGGACACAATATCATCGCAGAGTCCCCGATCGATATCAATATCGCCAAACAGTTAAATATTCTGATCTCCGACATGGGCCTGCCACTTGAAAAAATAGTGATCAATCCTACTATCGGCGCATTAGGATACGGCCTGGAATACGCTTATTCGATCATGGAGAGAGCGCGTTTAGCCGCCCTATCCGGAGACAAAACAGTAGCCAGCCCGTTCATCTGCTTCGTGGGACAGGAGTCCTGGCAGGTAAAAGAAGCTAAGGCAAACGCGGAAGAATTCCCTGCCTGGGGGAAGGAAACAGAACGCGGGATCATCTGGGAGATCCTCACTGCCACAGCACTGATCCAAGCAGGAGCAGACCTGTTAGTCATGCGCCATCCGCTAGCAATTGAGAAGATTAATAAATACATAGAAGAATTATATCAATGTTGATAATCGGCGAACTGATAAACGGCATGTATACACGCATCGCAAAAGCGATCGCAGAAAAAGACAAGGCGACGATCCAAAAATGCGCCCTAGACCAAGTTAAAGCCGGGGCTGAAGCGCTGGATGTCAACTGCGGCCCGGCATCAGCCGATCCTATCTCAGATATGCGCTGGCTGGTAGAAACCATACAAGAGGTAACCGACAAAGAATTATCTCTGGACTCAAGCCGACCGCAATCCATTAAAGAAGGTCTTAAGGCTGCCAGAAATAAAGTGATCATCAACTCTACCACCGCTGACCTGGAAAAGCTTAAGGAACTTGTGCCGCTTGCGAAAAAACACAACGCAAAGCTCATAGGCCTTGCCATCAACTCAAAAGGAATACCCCATAATAAGGACCAGCGCCTAGAATTAGCCGCAGGAATTGTCACCTACTGCGTGGAGCAAGGATTTAATATCGAAGGCCTTTACCTTGACCCGATCCTGATGCCGCTAAACGTCGCCCAGACCCAGCTAAAAGACATACTTGAGTCTATCCATGAATTTAAGCTTCTTTCTCAGCCGCACCCTAAGACCGTGATCGGCCTAAGTAATATTTCACAGGGAGCGAAATCAAGAAGCCTAATAAACCGCAGCTTCATGGTCATGGCTATGGCAGAGGGGCTTGACTGCGCAATACTTAACCCGCTAGACAAAAAATTAATGAACGCAGTGATCACTTCAGAAGTGATCCTAAACAATAAGATTTACTGCGATTCTTTTCTAGAGGCATACGGAAAGATTCAATCCCCTCTATAAAATCCCCGAACTGGCCGGGGATAGGAACTTGTGGGATGTGATTTTGCCTTAGGGAGGGAGCCTCAGCTAACCGCTGTAGACGACATACCGAGGAGCTCTACTATGTTACGTAGAAAAGTATTCAGACACGTATTCAGGCTACACGGGATCATCGAAAGCTTCCGCATCGCCTTCAAGGGAACCCTTTATTTATTCCTGTACCACCGCAATATGCGCATCATCTTTATGCTGGGGTTTGCCGCGTTCCTGGCGGGAATCTATTTTCAGCTAAAAGGTATTGAAATAGTGATATTATGTATTACAATAACAACGGTCTTCGTGGCCGAAATGTTTAATACCGCCATTGAGATGGTGATGAACATGCTCACCACGAAATACCATCTGCGCGTCAGAATCATTAAAGATATTGCTGCGGCGGTCGTACTGATCGCTTCACTTAATGCGCTTGCTGTAGGATACTTTCTCTTTATAAAGAAACTCTTCAAATAAGTTTGGCGGTAAGCGCCCATCATTTTACATCTAAGGCGCTATCCCGCAGCCTGCGGCAAAATTATCGAAGAGAATTTTGCCGCGGTTAGGCAAGGGGCATAAATTAATTCGTTCTCTATATATAATTGGCGGCGTAGCTCAGCCTGATAGAGCA
>JAPLLR010000069.1 GCA_026387455.1 Candidatus Omnitrophota bacterium
TTCTCCGGGCTTATCACCTGTTCTGAATCAAAATCTGGATGAAAAGGTAAAAAGGAATCCAAATAAACACACTGATTCTTTTTTAAAAAAAGTGGTTTCCGTATCTCTTCAAGGTATAAATCATAATCATAATAGTGCGAGAATAAAATATTTGTTTCTTTACTTATAGGTATTTTCAATTTATCTAAATCCATCTTTTCTCCCAAATTTATCACTATTTTTGCCGGCCGGATGCCCATCATGAAATAAGGACAAATGATAACCACTCTATTTAAAATTTTGTTAATGGTACAAGTTTTAATTTTTTGTAATAAACTACTGTTAGTATTAATATCAAGGCTCGGAAAATTATAAATTGGAAGACAATAAGATAACTTATTCTTACTAAGTGCTCTAAAAATAGGATAACTTTCATAAGAATAGACTATCAAAGCAATAATTACACAATCATTTCTCAAGGCACGAATTTGATAAATTGCTTCCTTATAATTCAGAAAAACATAATAGTTTTTATAAATATTTCGGCTTGATTCGGATGAATTTTTGAAACGGTCAGGATTTAAAAATGGAGAGAAATCCCAAACCTCTACCTCATAGCCGTTTTTTTGGACTATTTCTATTCCAAACCTCTTATAGTCTCTTTCATTAAAAGGCGAAGAAAGAAAATAGATAATACGCGTCATATTTTCATAAATTTTCTGCCAAACATAAAATTAACTTCCCCTCAATCGATTCTTTACTAACTTCTCGCCCTCATATAAAAACTTTCTGCCATCTCCTAAGATCTTGTGTACAGAATTTACCTGCTTAAATAATTTATCCATTCCCTGGATCTCCACGCTACTAGATTGATCCGTCCCCCACATACCGTGATCCAGGGTAATATGCCTCTCTATTACCATCGCACCCAGAGAAACAGCTATAGTAGTAGAATCAAGTCCATACTCATGGCCGCTATAACCTACCAAACAACCATATCTGTTTCTTAATACAGGTATCATCTTTAGGTTAAGCTCTTCAAGTTTTGCCGGATACGAAGAGTTACAATGCATCAGGACAAATTGAGAAGCGTATTTCCTTAGCGTTTCTACCGTGATATCAATTTCTTCAAATGTGCTCATTCCTGTAGAAACAATAACAGGCAAGTTTGTCGAGCCTGCTATTCGATATTAGTTAAATGCGCGGATGGTATCTTGATAAAAGGAAGCTTATATCGCAAAGAAAAATCAAGGCTATCCGTGTCCCAAACCGATAATGCCCAGTCTATAGGCTTTTCTCTGCAATATGTATTGATGTAATCATATTCTTTTTCCCCAAACTCCAGCCTGTGCCTATATTCAATATAAGTCATTCGGCCCCAGGGAGTGTCTCTCTCAATCTTTTTCTGACTTTCTGGAACACAGATATCAGGATTTCTTTTTTGAAATTTTACGCAATCCCAAGAACAGGCAAAAGTGGCATCGATCAGCTTTTTTGTAATTTGAATATCTCCGTTATGATTAATACCAATTTCAGCTATTAAGTATGGCTTCTTTAAATTAGAAAAATCTAGCACAATCCCTCCTCTTTTATGTTTGCCTTAAACCTCTAAAATTTACGTCTCTTTCGAGATAAAGTTTCCTAAAGGCTTCTATATGTTCATCTAACTTACATTCCGAATAATTTTTCAGCAATTTCTTGTTTGCCTCAAAAAGGTGTTTATAAAATTCTTCATCTGTTAAACTGGTAAAATTAATCGATAAAAGATCGGAATTTATATGTCTTTTCTCATAAAATTCCTCAACATCTTTTAACAGTCCTTTTTCTTTAGCATAGTAGTATAAAGGCGAACCCGGATAAGGAGTTACCGGGCGGATAGTCCTTAATTGAGAGTGGTCATCGTATTTAAGCAAGAAATCAACGCTAGCTTGTAAAGTTTTTTCATTTTCCCCAATATTGCCAAATATTATATTGAACCCGGGAGAAATTCCAATCGATAAAGTTGCTTCAATACCTTTGGTTATTTGTTCAACAGTCAAATTTTTATTCATCACCTTAAGGATTTCATCATCCATGCATTCTATCCCGTAACCAATGAACACGCAGCCCGCTTTTTTCATAACCTTCAGTACTTCTGGCGTAGCATAATTCAATCTTCCGTTACAACTCCATTTAATATTCAGTTTTGCATTAATAAAATCTTCACATAATTTGATTGTTCTTACTGGAGAAGACATAAATAGCTCATCCATAAAAGCAATATACGAAATATTGTAATCTTTTTTGAGAATTTGTATTTCTTCGATAACACTCTGAGAAGACCGTATTCTAATCCCCTTATCCATCCTGTAACAAAAATTGCAGTTAAAAGGGCACCCTCTCCCGCTTATAACAGGGAAGCATTTTTCCTTATTTCTAATATGAGGCTCCCTTATCAACGAGTAATAGTCCATAGGAAATAAATCCCAAGCAGGAAGCGGTATCGTATCTATTTCTTTTATTGGCGCTCGCTCCTTGGTAACTACTAACTTATTGTTATCTAAGAATGCGATTCCATCTACTGAATGCAAGTCTTTTTTGTCTTGAAGCGCATCTAACAACTCTACAATTGTTATTTCTCCTTCTCCCAACACAACAACATCGGCATTTGTCTTCTTCAAAAAATATTCTGGTTCCGGAGAAGGCCCATGACCTCCCAATACATAAAAAGGTTTCCTATCCGCTAAATTAACGGCTTCGGATATCTCTAATAATTTCCTATATTGGTGGTATCCCGCAATAACCCCTACGCCAACAACATCAAATTCATGGCTATTTAAGTATTGTGTAAGATGTGTTTCAGGGTAATGAAATTTATCTTGATTATAGATAGTAACCTTGTGTCCGGCATTCTTCAAAGCTGAAGCAATATAGGCCATGCCGTGAGGAAACCAATGAATAAATGAATCGTTATCGTAGATAACTAGCAATACTCTCATCTTTTACCTTTAGACAGTATCCTTAAGCAAGAATTCGCCAACCAACTTCATATCGCATCGTTCGGTACATCTTATTCTTCCAGTCAAATCAAAATGTTGCTTACGGAATAAACGATATTTCTCTCCATTCCAAATATCGTAAAGAGGTTCTTCCTTTGCGTCCCCCAAGACTATCTCATTGTCAAAATCTTCCATGCACATGACCGCTTCGCCGTTTGACTTGATAGTCATCGACATCCAGGGGTGCTGGCAGAATTCTGTCCAGTGTATGGATTTGGAACAGTGGTAATCTTTCCTATACCACATTGTATCTTCGCTCTTTAAATAGACATAAACATCCAACCTTTCAAACGCTTTCCTTAACTTTTCGAATTCCTCCATTTGCCAACTTTTGTTAAGGTTAAGCATGGTAATCACAATCTTGGTCTTAAGAGCCTTCTTTTCTTTTAATTCTAATAAATCGATTATCTTTTTGTAACTCTGGGTAAAATCTGAGGCCTCTCCCCTTATCTGCCTGTGGCGGTCATCATCTGTGCTCTCTATCGAATACTTGATATAAGTAAGACCACTCTTAAATATCTCCAGCATTTTCTCAATATTAATATTTGAGGGATTGCAGCTAAAATATGTCCTAAAACCCTTATCGGAAAGCATCTTCACGTACAACGATATATTTTTGTCCAATAGAGGGTCCCCGTAACCATGAAGCTGTATCACCGTAGGGATTATATGAAGATAGAAATGGTTCTCGCTCATTTCGTCTCTCTTGATCCCGTAATTCATTTCCACAAACTCCGCCCATCTTGCTAACTGGCTCTCTGAAAACGGCCTGATCTGGCTGATGACTGACTTAAATGTCTCCAGATCAATTGTATCAACAGAGCGCGTCATCATTGTAGTGCGGGGGCACATCTCGCATTTCATATTGCAGGCATTCGTTGTTTCTATGTTGTATATGATCGGCTCCCTGCTCCTGAAACTTTCTAAACTCTCGAGGACCTCGCTTATCGGCTTCTTTTGACCTGCCATAAGGCTTTTCTTCAACTCGTGGGCCTTCATAAAAAATTCTATATCGAACATTTGAAACTCCTTATCACTTTGCGCAAAACTTCCGCCTTAAAACGCGCCAGCTTTAAATCCCTGTAGTTTGTCTTAAACTGCATAATTTTCGGCTGGATCTTTTCTGCCTGCGGGCAGAGCCCTTTTTCGTATCTCACATTTTTATAAACCCATGGGCAGCGCCCGACAAATTTTCTTTCGGCAATCACCGGTTCAAAGTACGGAACGCTCCATGCGCCATAGATCCCGTCTCCGCCTTCTTTTATGTATTCTTTCCTGAAATCTTCCCAGGAGACTCCTATCCTCTCAGCTCCCTCATAAACAACTCCTAGAGTGTAATATGAATTTGTATAACCCGCAGGCGTTTCTTGAGGTATCAAATAATCGCACTCCCGCATTACATCTATAAACATTTTGGCGGATTTCATTCTTAAAGACACCAGTTCCTCAATTCTTTCAAACTGTGCCAAAGCAACAGCCGCGTTAAATTCCGGAAGGCGATAATTCCATCCTATCTCATCATGCCTTTTATAATGCGGATTCTGAAAGACATCCTGCCTCAAGCGAATGCGGCCTTCCTGCGCAGTCAGGTTCTTAAAACCGTGCCCACCGATTTTCCTGACCTTTTGCGCGTACTCTTTATTATTGGTAATTACCATCCCACCCTCTCCGCATGAAATATGTTTTGTGTTTTCAAAGCTATAACTTGCCATATGGCCAAAAGTACCTGAAACTTTTCCTTTACATTTACTTAAAAAACATTGAGCGTTATCCTCAATAACCATTAAATTGTATTTCTTAGCAATAACCATAATGGAATTCATATCCGGAGGAAGGCCATAAAGCGAAACCGGGATGATTGCCTTTGTCTTCTTGGTGACCTTACGCTCAATATCCTTCGGGTCAATATTAAAAGTATGCGGATCGATATCTGCGTATACTGGAATCGCATTTGCGTGTATCGTAGCCGTAGTATCCATAATGACAGTCAGGGCAGGCGATATAACTTCATCTCCGGGCTTTACTCCCACTGCTTCAAGCGCCGCATGAAGGGTGGAAGTGCCGGAATTAAATGCCACAGCATATCTGACCTTGAATTTCTCGGCAAACTTACGTTCAAACGCCTGATTCCAACTTCCCCCGGTAGCAGACCAGCTTTCCGCGCGCAATACTTTCTTCAGATATTCAAGTTCATTCCCGAGATATTTACTGGGATTTTTAATTCTGCCCATTAGCGCTCCTTTTAATGACCAACTTTGTCTTGGCTTTCTGGTTCGCTAAAAATCTCTCCTGCAGAAATTGATTTATCATTATTACCTGCGGATTTTTATCCAAAAAAGCGACTACATCCCTAAGCGTAAAATCTTTATTCTCTTTCTCCAGAGACTCTATAATAGTCTTAAAGAAAACCAGATCCTCATCATAATCAAGAGTCATGCGGATTTCAGGACGCTTAAAAATTTCGGGAATATTCTGCAACTCCTGAACATTGAATAAACCTGTATCCGTAAAATATACCCACATCATCTCAGTATCACTGGTATTCTTTATCTCACAGACCTTCTTAAGTGCCGCGGCTTTAATCGCGTAGGTAAATGCTCCACAAATCAGGCCTTTACCTTCAATAAAGTCCGCTACCGTATTTTTGTATTGATTAAATGCCAAATCTATCAACTCGGGCTCGCACAGAAGATCATCGCCGTCAGCGGTGACGAAAAATTCAACATCAAATTTCTGACAGGCACCATTCCAACGATCCAATTTATCCTCAATGCTGCCCCGATAATAAAAAATACCTTTATTCTCCGCGATTTCACAAAGACGGTTATCTTCCGGAAGCGTTGTGGTGCAGAGCACAATGATATCAGCTTCTTTCGACATCTTTAACCGCGTAATCAAACGGACAATATTCGCTTTTCCGTTAATCTTCAAAAGGCACTTTTGGGGAAGTCTCTTTGAACCAGACCTTACTGTAATAAATATCGCTTTATTCATTTTTTCCTTCCCACGATCAACAGGGTATCGCTTACTTTAAATATTTTTGTAAGCACAAACTTATAAATATGATCGAAGATGGGAATATCCGCATTAAAATTACCTGGCCTTCTTAAGAATATCCAGCGCAAATGATTTGCCAGGCCGTATCTCTGTATGAGTTTAATATCTATTTCCAAATCATCAAAATTCCTAAATATTTTCTCAATGGTTTTTCGATTGTAGAAGAAAAGATGATACGGATACCAGTAGAAGCTCTGGAATTCACGCAAGTTATATATGGATAACAAAGGATCGTCTATGTTGGGAAATTCAAGCAATAAGCGGCCATTGCTTTTAAGGTTATCGCTTATCCAACAGATAAACTCCCGAGGGTCGCGCATATGTTCCAATACCTGAATCGCGTAAATAAAATCTAACCTGTGTCCATCGCCTTTAAAATCCTTGAAATCAAAATTTAGCCTTGTCTTGCCGTCGCAAACCGTAGGATCTTTATCAATACCTATGGCGTTATAACCGTTTCCCCTTAACTTCTGAAGATTATCCCCGAAACTACATCCCACCTCAAGGATAAAGTCTTTCTTCTTGAGATATTTTCTTAAATAAGAGGTAACCGTTTTCTTGCGTTTTGCTCCGACAAAATCTTCTTTTTGGCTATATTGCGAATATAATTTTACCAGTTCCTCTTCATTCCACATCGGGTGCAGCTGTGTCAGCGCGCAGTCAGAACACTTAACCACCTGCTTATCATATCCATAGCAACCAAAGCGCATCTGGTCCTTTTTTGCCACTACCGAATAATTTTTGTTTCCGCACAAATAGCATTTAAAGTTTTCAGACATTATAAATGCCCTCTAGTAATCCGAGAAACTCCCTGATAGCTCCGAAACCACCTTTAGTTTTAAGGATTATTCTCGCGATATTCTTAATCTCCTCCTGAGAATCCGCAGGAGCAATCGGCCATCCCACATGCATCATAGCCTCTTTATCATTGATATCATTGCCGATAAAAACCGCACATTCTTTACTGATCCCGCGTTTTTTCAAATACGCTCCGACGATTTCCTTTTTATCGTTTGCGGAGTGAATAACCGGGATACCTAGCTTCCGTCCTCTTAATCTGACAAGCGGGCTATTCTCGGTAGAAATTATAACTTGCAAAATACCCATTTCTTTTATCATCTTTATAGCATGCCCATCACTCCTGTTCACAAAAACCGCTTCCTTGTCATTCTCAAAAAGAAGAACCCTGTTATCAGTCATAACTCCATCAAAATCATAAAATATTACTCTGATATTACTTTTTCTCATTACTTAGCTCTTCCCGCTGTATGCTTCTGCAAAAATTCCATAAAGAAAGCTAAAAACGCGCCACACAGAAGACTAATCACACCAGCAATAAGAACATCCTGCCTCTTCTTAGGGCTTATGGGATTTTTTAACTGAATTGGCTGATCAAAGATCTTAAATTCTTTAGCATTAGCAATCAAAAATTTCAACGCATTTCGTTGATTCCTAAGCGCAGTAAGATTACTTTCATATGTAGGGAGGGCGTTTTGTAATAGAATTATCCTCAGAGAGATATCGGATTGAGAAGAGCCAGTAGTACTAATAGGATCGGAAATTATACTCTGTGTCCTCGCTATATCTCCCTCAACATTCTTTATTTCAGCATCTAGTTCTTTTAACCGTTCGTTAGCAATGTTTTGCCGCTCTTGGTAAATACTTTGCCCCTGAGAGATGATATGTGACAAAATTGTATTAATTATCTTAACTCCAGCATCAACATCAGAATACTCAATGGAAATTCTTGTTAAGTTAGTACTACCTATGTCTTTAATTTTAATGGTTCCCCGTAGTCTTTCAGAATCAATATTAAGGTTTGACTCATTAATTATCGATGAGAGTAAACCATAATTTAAAACTATCTCTTTTACATCCTCTCCTTTAAATATAGGCTCATTAAAACTTCCAAGCTGAATTGTAGAAGTTACTACATAAACCTTAGGCGTTAATAAGCTGACTACGGCAGTAACAATCACTGCAACAAGAAATATGCTTAAGATAAGTTTTTTCCATTTAATTACGACGTTAATATAATAATTTAAATCAATTTCATTTGTTTGCGTATCCTGTTGGGTTTCCATCAATTCCTCCTTGTCATTTTCTAATCTCCATTATTAGATTTAGCTATGAGTTGCCCCCACTCCTGCTTAAGCTTGTTATACTCTTCTTCTTTCTGCTTAAGAAAAAGTTCCATAAGATGCACCTTATGCTCAAGACCCTCTTTGGTGAGATGGTAATGAATCTTAACCATTTTCCCGGGTTTAGTAGTAAAATTCCTGATCTCGATAAAGCCTTTTTCGATGAGAGCGCTCAGGAGATAATTAGTCTTACCAAGCGAGATTCCCAGCCTATTAGAAAGCTGGCGCTGGGTAAGCGCAGGCTCGGATTCTATTTCCTTGATAATCAATAAGCTTTCTTCTTTAACTACACTATCATTCATATAGGTTAATACTCCTGACTAAAGAGATTAAAGGGATTTATATATTCGAATCCGCTTCCCGTATCCTGCTGATTGCCAGGGAAAACCCTGTCAAAAACCAGAAAATCATTGCTACTCGCGCATTATACAGGCTTGTTTCTGTGAGACCATTGATCAAAAACGCTATTAAGCACCCGATAAGGGATAAGGATACTATCTTGAGGTATTCATCTTTAATCCCCTTAAAAACCGAGAAATTCTTTTTGAATAATACGAACAAAAACCATAAAAAAGCAGCCAGCCCAAGCAAACCGGTTTCTCCTGTCATCTGCAGAAAATTATTATGGGCGTAAAATGAATCCGGAGTAGGGCCCATCTTTTCTGCTTCTGCTAGCTTGTATTTCGCATATACCTTGCTATAGGTATTCACCCCTACTCCGACAAAAGGATAGTGTACAATCATGTTAAATGTATTTTTGTATGCGGTTATGCGGTCATCGTTAAGGAAGAATATTAAGGGATTTGTCTTTGCGACAGCGAGCCAGCCTTTCATATTCTTAGGCGCTACAAAAGGAAAAATGATAACCGAAGCAATCAACGCGCCAATTATAACCTTGTTCCTTTTCATGATTGCTAAAAATAAGAAGGCAATGAAAAACCCAATAAGCGCCCCACGGGAATACGTCAAATAAAGCCCAGCTATGACCAATAAGCTAACAAATAACATAATTATTCTGCGCTTGTTTCTAAAATAGAATAAGGTCAAACCAACGATAAGCGGAACTATGCAGCTCAAAAAAATACCTAAAGCATTAGGGCCGGGAAAAGAACCCGTCGCCCGCAATAATAAAGTGCTTGACTCTCGCCGAGAAGGGTTTCCATGGATGAAATCTTTGCCTAAAAGCAACTGCCAAATAGCATCAAAAGAAAGCAACGAGGCCGCGAAAATAATAGAAAAAACTATTTTCTTAATATGTTCCTTATCCCTGATCTCTTCTGTGCAAACTACAAAGATGAAAAAAGCTTTTAATAACTTTAAAATGCCGGTAAAGCTCGTATCAATACTAACCGTATTTTTAAAAGAGAGGATTGCCGCCAAAAAAATAAACAAAAATGCTAAATTAGCTTGATTTAAGTAAATCAGCCTTTGCCTGAGAATGACCTTCTTAACCACAAAACCGAAAATCATAAAACCGATGACGGTATTGGCAAAACCGGGCGCTATGGCGACTGAAAAAGGCAAAAGCACGATTAACCAGTAAACCATAGAATCAAAAATTGATAAAAGTTGGCCTTTTCTTTCCATTTAGATTAGCTTATTTTGGCTCAGGAAGGGGAGTTGTTCAAACATTGAACGATTATACTAGATAAAAAGGGAATGTCAAGTAAATTTTGCGGTTTTTCAGGGACGTAAGTGATTGAAAATACGGCGATAGAGGACACTTTCCTAGTGCCGAAGAAATCGACTTTTACGGAAAATGTCCCCTTCTGAGTGAGGTATAAAGTAAAAACGGGTGGAGCAGAATTGCCCCACCCGTTCAACTATTGAACAACTAGACCAACTTACTTAGTAAATAGCTAAACCCGTTATTTACATAGAACTGCCGCGTATCCGAATCAAGCAAAGAACCTAGCCCCACCTTAAAATCTCGCGGCTTAAAAGCCCTTACAGTCTTACTCAGCTCTTCTTTTTTCCTCTCTATTAAAACGAGCTTGATTCCCTTGCGCAGTAAAAACTCTAAATCAAAGAAATCACGAATATCCTTTCTATCTAAAGCAGCTCCTATTTTACGTTTCATAATCTCTTCTAAAGTAAAAACTCTTAAAACCACTTGCCGGGTATCATATTGAGAAAAAGCTATTCTTTCCTGAAAATCACCCTTTCCGCCTGATTTCCTGATCTCTATTTTTAGGCGCTTCGGATAACGAGGCGACCTAAGCTCCAATAATGCTGAGTAATATTTCACGGCAAAATCAGTAATCTCAAAGTCTCTAGACAGATGATCGCGCGCCTTAGATAAATACTTCCCGGCTTCGACTTTCTTAACAAACCAGAAATCCAAATCCGTCGAATAACGATTTAAATCATAACAAAGTCTGAGCATAGTACCGCCTCCAAAGACTAAACCGTCGAGCAATTTAGCGCTCTTGAGGCGTTCTAAAACCTCAATTTCAAACATCTCATGCCTTCTAAGTAATTCCATATTTTTTAAGCGACCCCAAAATTCCTTTTGGGAAAAAGTCCGCTTCCTTTCTCAATCTTTTCAAATCAAGTTTTTTAAAGTCAATGGCTGACAAATCAATACTGTAGATCCTGCGGCTCATGAGGTATAAGGCATCGAGCAAAGCTTTTTCAGGAGTTGCTATGAAGAAATCCTCTTTTTTAACGAATCCTCTGTATAAAGATGACTTTATTCTTGTGTAATTAAATACTACTTCTGCGACACGTAGCTCTTTAGTGCGCTTAACAGCAATACTCTCGACAAAATTACGCTGCACCTGAGTCGTTATCTCGTAAAGCCCAAGCGCGGTTAACAATGAAACATACGTGGGAGCTTGGGCGATATTCGCCAGACAAAAGAGCTCCTCCTGCGATAGGGAATCCCAGATGTCCCTACGCACATAAATATTTCTTTTTACCCTTATAAGAAAACCCTGACGGGTATAGCGGTAAGCGCAGACTTTCGCGGAGGCCGAAGCAATGTCTAACGCTTTGGCTACAGCTTCATATCCGAAATAAAGCTTCTTGATGGAACGCAGCTTATTGATATTCATCGCGTATAGATAGTTAACAGTTCTGTTAATTAAGTATACTTGATGAAAAGTCGGATGTCAAGTAAAAATAAAGGGGACACTTTCCTTTTAAGAAAGCGTCCCCTTACTAGGTGCGACGACTTACAGGCCTTTTTTAACCATCAACTCGGCCAGGTCAACCACGCGGTTTGAATACCCCCACTCGTTATCGTACCAAGACAGGATCTTCACAAAGTCATCCTGAATAACCTTGGTGTTGGGGCCATCCACGATTGAGCTCAAAAGGCAGTGGTTAAAGTCAACGGATACGACCGGATCTTCGGTGTACCCTAAAATGCCTTTCAACTTGCCCTCAGAAGCCTCTTTAAAAGCAGCGTTGATCTCTTCTACTGAGGCTTTCTTGCCTAATAAACAGGTCAGATCCACGACGGAAACGTTCGGGCAAGGCACGCGGATAGCAAAACCATCGAGTTTACCCTTAAGTTCCGGAATAACCAGCGAAATCGCCTTCGCGGCACCGGTTGAGGTCGGAATCATAGAAAGCGTGGCTGCACGAGCGCGGCGCATATCTGAGTGCGCCATATCCTGCAAACGCTGATCATTGGTGTAAGCATGAATCGTGGTCATCAAACCCTTAGTAATCCCCCACCTATCCTGAAGAACCTTGGCCACAGGCGCCAAGCAGTTAGTAGTGCAGGAAGCGTTGGAAACCACATTGTGAATCTTAGGGTCATACTTATCATCGTTAACGCCCATGACGATAGTGATATCCTCACCCTCTGCCGGAGCGCTGATGATGACTTTCTTGGCACCGCCCTTGGTAATATGATTCTCGGCACCCTTTACTGTTTTACCTTTTTTATTCACGCCATCTTTTTTGATGGTAAAAAGCCCTGTTGACTCAACCACGATCTCAACTCCCAAATCTTTCCAGGGTAACTCTGCGGGATCAGCCTTGGCTAATACCTTGATGATCTTTCCGTTCACAGAGATCGAATCATCCCCCACTACCTTGACTTCTCCGGGAAAACGGCCATGCACTGAATCATACTTTAACAACATCGCGTTTGACTTTGCGTCCGTCAGGTCGTTTACCGCAACCAGCTCGAGATCAGAGTTTCCCTTTTCTAAGATTGCGCGGGCGACAAGGCGGCCGATCCTTCCAAAACCATTGATTCCGACTTTCACTGCCATTTTGACTCCTCTCTGTTATATGATTGATACACTATGAATCCGATTGTTTACTTCAAGCTAGGCGTCGCGAAGGTATTTTGCGGCCAATTCAGGCGGGGTAGCAACGAGGTAAAACCCGGAGCCCAATTCAAAACCTGCAGTCCGTGTAAGCTTTGGCATGAATTCAATATGCCAATGATAACCTTCCATTGACCCATCTCCGTTTACCGGAGCTGAGTGCAAAATATAATTATAGGAAACATCCGGAAACAATTTCTTTAATTTTGTGACAATATCGCGCAAAATCTGCGCCAGCGACGGGATCTCTTCAGGCGGCATGTAGCAGAATCTGCCACTATGTTTCTTGGGGATTATCCAGATCTCAAACGGAAAGCGCGAAACAAACGGGCAAAACGCCAGAAAATGCTTATTTTCCATGACCACCCGCTCTGCTTCCTGAGTCTCCTGCCTGATAACATCGCAAAAAATACAACGTTCGCGGTATTCAAAATAATTTTGGGCGCCCTTTATTTCCTCGGCCGCGCTTTTGGGAATCATGGGAAGCGCGATAATCTGGGTATGCGGATGCTCTAGCGACGCGCCTGCTGCCGCGCCAAAATTCTTAAAAACCATGATATATTTAAAACGCTTATCTTTTGCCAAATCCAATGCCCGACGGCAATACATGTTCAGGAAATTCTCCACCTCATGATTAAGCAAATCGCAGATATCCTTCTGATGATACGGAGTCTCAATCAAAACTTCATGCGCACCGACGCCATTAGACATATCATACATCCCAATCCCGCGGCGTTCGATATCCCCTTCTACCTGAAGCGCGGGGAACTTATTGGCCACAACTCTCACCTGCCAACCGGAAGAATTCGGGGTGGTATGTGAATCGCGGATGGCTTCGATTTCCGGTGGAGTCATAGACTCATTGCCGTAACAAAACGGACAAGTCCCACCCATATAGACCTGACGCTCATAATCATACTGATCAGGCTTATGCGGATGGTCAGTGTCAACAAT
Organism: Candidatus Omnitrophota bacterium; assembly: GCA_026387455.1. Lineage (GTDB taxonomy): Bacteria > Omnitrophota > Gorgyraeia > Gygaellales > Profunditerraquicolaceae > JAPLLR01. Next base: position 13,456 of record JAPLLR010000069.1, read on the forward strand.
AACCCAACGTCCGCCTATAGGATCCCTTCTTAATTCCGACATTTAAACCTTTACCTCTCTCAGGAACTTCGCCGCCTCTTCCGGAGCAAGTGGGCAGATGTAAAACCCGGTACCCCATTCGAAACCAGCGACTCTAGTCAAACGCGGCATTATCTCAATATGCCAGTGAAAATCATTGTCCACGCTCTTCCAGTAGTTCCCTTTACTCTGACGCCTGAACGGAGCGGTGTGAATCACGTAATTATACGGAGGATCGTTCAGGCCGATTTTTAGCTTAGATAATACCACTTTCATGATGCTGCTTAAGCCCATACGGCTAGCCATGTCAATGCTAGTAAAATCCGGAGAATGCTTTTTGGGAAGAATCCAGACTTCAAAGGGAAAACGCGAAGCAAAAGGCGCCACAGCGATATACCCGTCGATATCGGCGATAAGCCGATCCTTGGAAGACATCTCCTGCTTAATCATATCGCAAAACGCGCAGCGCTCATGAAAATCGTAGTAGGCGCGGGCACCTGATAACTCCTCTTTTACGCGCTTTGGATTTACGGGTGTGGCGATAAGCTGGGAGCGGGAATGCTTGACTTTGCCTGCCCCGGATTCCACACCGTGATTCTTAAATACGAGAACATATTTGAAACGGCTATCTTTTTCAAGATCGCCGATCCTGTCAATATAACAGCTGATGACCTTTAATATCTGGGCCTCGCTTAAATCCGACATATTGTCGATATGCTGATTGGTCTCGACAACGATCTCGTGGGCACCGATGCCGTTCATCATGTCATAAATACCCTTGCCGCGGCGGTCAAGTTCGCCTTCTATGCGTAGGAATGGAGCAATGCTGGGCACAACCCTTAATTCCCAACCAGGAGTGTTACGAGGGGTGAATTTCGGCCTTAAAGAGTAGATTTCCGGGGGTGTTTTGGACTCATTGCCTTCGCAAAACGGACATGGCTCGCCGCCGAGGGGCTCTTTTTCCGGTCCGGTGAACTGGTCCGGCTTTCTGGCGCGCTCAGTGGCGATAATAACCCATCTTCCAATGATAGGATCTTTGCGTAATTCGGGCATTTTCGTCCTTTTGTATAGATTTTTAGTTTATCACAGGCAGGTCGAATTGCAAATGTTTTTTTGGGCTAGCCATACACAGACTTTCTATGGCTTATCCTTAATATAATCACAAGGATCTCTTGCTCAGAAATTTTATATATTACACGGTAATCACCCCAACGATAACGCCAGTATCCATCAAACTCACCCTTTAACGGCTTTCCTAACCCTTTGGGGTCTTTGGCTAGATAGGATTCAATTCGAACAAGGATTTTCTTAGCTATCGACTTATCGAGCTTCCGAAGATCTTCCTCGACCTGATCTAGATAAACAACTTTATACACTTAACCGCTTCCTCAATTCTTTGCCAGAAATGATTTTAGACCTAGGATTATTAAAACGATCCTTGGCTATCTGCGCATCAGCATATTCTTGAAAATAGTAAGTTAAAGCCTCTTCAACGTAAAATTTCTCACTTCGATGCGTTGCCTGGGCTAATAAGGTCAGCCTGTTAACTAATTCCGACGGTAAACGAAAAGCTTTTAGTATAGTCATGATACTTTGCCCTCCTTGTAATATAAGTATAACATTGTTATACATATATTACAAGCAAAATAAGTTGCCAATTTAATCCTTATGAAAACCAATCTGACGCTTAGGCTGAGATACCTTGGACGCTGGCTCAATAAGCTCTTTAAATATCTGAAAAACCACAGCAAACTGCTTGTCGTATTTTTTCTCCATTAGCTCGATTTTACGCCTAAGATCAGCATTGGTCAAAAACATACGTCGAAGATATGTAAAAGTACGCATTATCTGAATATTGACCCGTATAGCCTGTTCGCTATTTAATACACTGGAAAGCATAGCGACGCCCTGCTCTGTAAAGGCTAATGGAGATTGATAAGAAAACTTCAGAGCGGAAAGGTGGTCACAATTTGTGACCACCTCTTTTTTCTCTTTTTCAGTTAATGGAAACATGAAATCTTCGGGAAAACGCTCCATATTCCTCTTTACGGCTTGATTTAATCTCTTTGTCGAAACTCCATATAGTTCAGCCAAATCCCTATCTAACATCACTCTCTTACCCCTAATGACTATAATCTTTGATGCTACTACATCTAAAGATAACTTATTATCCATTTTGCCACCTCCTACTCTAATAGACGTAAAAGGTAGCAAAATCTAACACAAAAAGTGTAGCCCCGCACCTTCCTATAAACGCGGGGCTAACGAAAATAATTGCAAAAAAATTGACGGTTCGGCCATGCTATTTCAGCAGGTTTGTAATAACCTTAATCATAATATCCTTATCTTTTGGCTCGCTTGTAGCAATTAGTAATGCCAGAGCCACTAAAGCATTATCGTTGATTTTTAACTCACCGCTTGGCTTTTTTAAGTAATTGTTCCTTGAGAGAAAATAGATAAAAAGCATTGCGGCAATTCGCTTATTGCCATCCGCAAAAGGATGATCCTTGATAACAAAATAAAGCAAATGCGCTGACTTTTCTTCAAGGCTTTGATACAATTCATTTTTATTGAACGTCTGCAATAGATTCTTAACAATGCCCTTCAACCTACAGTCAACTTCCCGCCCAAACAGATTGCCAGCTTCATACTTCTTAACAAGCTCCTTACTTAGCCCAGAAATTAGTTCTTTACAATCTTCATAAGTAAGCACAAACCTTGGCTTCCTTGTTTTCTGGAGCACAAGTCGCTTACTGTCATATTGCTCTAAGATAGTCAGCGATTTGGCGTATTCGCTGATAACATGCAACAAACTAGCAGACTGATCCTCTAGCAGGTTCTCGTGAGACTTTGCTTCAATAAGCTCGATTGCTCTTTGAAGGTCTCGGAACTTTTCCTCTTGCTCCAGAAGCCGCTTTTCATTAAGCGTATAGCCATCGAGCAAATGATTCTTAAGGACATTAGTTGCCCAGATACGAAAACGGGTACCATTTAGAGATCTTACACGATAACCAACCGAAATAATAACATCTAGATTATAGAGGTTTGTTTCGTATGCTTTGCCATCAAGCGCAGTTATCCGGAATTTCCGGATAACTGACCTCCTCTCTAACTCCTTATCTTTGAATATGTTCTGAAGATGTTCATTGACTGTTCTCGTATCCTTCTCGAACAACTTGGACATCTGCTTTTGAGTTAGCCAAATCGTATCCTGATCTAAATTTACCTCAAGCCTAACCTTTTTATCTCTAGCCTGATAAATAACAATTTTGCCTGTATTCATTTTGCCACCTCCTACTTCAATAGACGTAAAAGGTGGCAAAATCTAACACAAGTAATTGCAAAAAAAGGGACGGTTCTAATTTACGGTGAAATAAATAGAACCGTCCCCTTTATTTATTCAAATATATTTCCTACCCTGAGCCGGTGCCCGGCGATAAATTCAGCGGCCTTCATGATGCGTTTTCCCCCGGGCTGCATTTCCTTAATGATCAGCTCACCTTTACCAGTCGCTACAATTATTCCGTCCTTGGAAACTTCTACTATCTCACCCGGTTTCCCCGTGCCCTGATATCCGGATAAAGTGATATCCTCTGCCCCGTAGATCTTAAGGAAAGTGCCCCTAATATAGGTAAATGCGCCAGGCCAGCCAAAACAGCCGCGGATCAAACAGTGTATTTCCTGAGCGGATTTTTCCCAATTGATATGCCCCACCTGCTTTTCAATCTTTGGCGCAGAGGTGACTTTAGCTTCATCTTGAAGTGTTAAAGTAAAATTTTTGCGCTCGATAGTATCAATAGCTCTGATCAAAAGGCTTGCCGCAAGCATAGAAAGCTTTCCTTCCATACTTACCACGGTATCCGATTCCCGTATATCCATAGCTTCCTGCAGGATAATCGCTCCGGCATCCATTAACTCATTTACCTGTATGATAGTGATACCGGTCTTTTTCTTGCCCTTAATTATCGCCCAATTAATGGGAGCCGCTCCCCGGAATTCAGGCAAAAGCGAAGCATGGGCATTGATCGAGATTATCGACGGGATACTAAGAATTTCTGGGGAAAGAATATGGCCGTAAGCGACAATCACGAATATGTCGGGTTTAAGTTCCTTTAATAACTTAGCTGCCTCGGCAGTATTGATCTTTGCCGGCTGATAAACTTGAAGCCCGACCTCTGAAGCCAACATCTTGACAGGGGTGCCTTCAACATGCAGACCTCTGCCCTTTTTCCTGTCCGGTTGTGTAACCACACCGGTAATCTTATGCTTGCTGATCAATAACGCCTGCAGGCAGGGCACCGCGAATTGTGAACTTCCAAAAAATACTATATTCATAATTTAGACTGGGTCAACATCTACGGTAATTATTATACCTGAATGTTTGAAGTTTTTTAAGCGTAATTTAAGAAACTTTGTAACCTTGACCGGATCGTCAGCGCTCAAAAGGATTTGCCAGCAGTAATTACCCCGTAATTTAGCCGGCTGAGCAGGCGTGACTGAAACCACTTTTATCCCCTTAGATTGCTTACCGGCGCTTAATTTATCAAACAGGGCTTTTGCCGATTCCGCGGCTTTCTCTTCTTTAGGCGAGCGCACCTTTACCAGAACAAAATGTTTGAAAGGCGGGAACCTTAGCTCATGCCTTTGTTTTAATTCCTCATCATAAAACGAGGTAATGTCTTTTTTGTACAATGCCTGAAAACAGCTATAAAGCGGAGAAGTAGTCTGAATGACAAATTTCTTATCGGTTATACTTAAAAGCCCGGCCATGATGGCAAAGGTCTTCTCCGTCGAGCGCAGGTCAATGCGGTTTAAGGAATTATCTATTGCCAGGATCCCGGTCAGGTCAAATCGCAGCCCCTCCTGTTTAAACACCGCGCTAGTCGCCACAAAGATATCCGCTTCATTTAAATCTACTTTACTGTGACTTTCGATATCTTTGATGCGCGCCTGCGGAAACAGCCGCGATAGCTCGCTTTCTATCTTTTCCGTCCCAGAACCGAAAAACTTAATATATCCGGCATTACATTCCGGGCACATCTTGGGCAGTTCCATTTTGAAGCTGCAATAATGACAGATGAGCTGGTTTTCCTTAAAATGATAGACCAGGTGGACGTTGCAGCGCGGACAGCGCATCACCTTGCCACACTTGTGACAAGCAGAATAAGTAGCAAAACCTTTGCGGTTTAGAAAAAACAGCACCTTTTCTTTGGCGTTAAGACTGGAAAACACCGTATCCATAAGGTATTTAGAGAAAAACGGCCTCTTGCCTTTAGAAAAACTCCCCTCAAACTTCATATCAATGACTTTGATTTCAGGAAACTCTCTTGAGCGGGGGATCTGCTTAAGGATAAGCTTTCCGGACTTAGCTAAATTAATACTCTCAAGCGTCGGAGAAACACTCCCTAAGATCAAATCAGCGTTCTCCAACTCACAACGGATTAAGGCAATCTTACGGACATGATAATGCGGCACCTGATCCTGTTTATAGACAGAATTATCTTCCTCCTCAACTATGATCAAGCCTAGGCCTTTAAGCGGAATAAAAATAGCAGAGCGGGTCCCGATAACGATGCTTACTTCTCCGACCCTAGCCTTTTGCCACTGCGCGAGCTCATCAGGAGCTTTTCGATAAATCAAGCCTATAGGAGCATTGATCTTCTCGGCTATCCTGTCCCTGACCCGCGACACAGAATCAACATCAGGCAAAATAATGATCACTGACTTCTTAAGCGCCAAAACTTCCTTGATCCGCTCAATATACACATCCCAGCGAAGCTGTCCGTCAAGATCATGGATTAAAAGCGCTTTAGTCTCAGGCAATTTTCTTCCCCCGCCTTAAGGCTTCAGGCAATGCCGTCTCAATGGCCTCTCCCCAGGAACAACAGTAATACTCAGAAAGCCTGCGGGTAAGCTTAAGCATATTAGCGTCCATTACAGGGCTTTCATCAATAAGCTCAATGATTCGTTTTAGTTTTTTAATCTTAGATTTCTTGGCGAGCTCAACTACGTAGGCGAGTGTCTTTTTGGGGCCAAACTGCACCCAGACTCTTGAGCCGGGTTTTATACTTTTCTCCAGCTCCTTCGGGACGATATAATCAAAAGGGCCATCGACTTTAAGCCCTACCACAACTCTGGCAAACAGCATCACAGATCTCCTCGGCGGAATTCGGCTTTCTTACTTTGCGGATGCGCTCTTTGACCGCCAGCAATTCTTCGGGATTATCGCGGTACTCAATGACTTTCTTTCTTATATCATCAATATCATTGATCTCTAAGCCCACGCCGGCACTTTTCATAGCCTCGACATTCCAATGTTCCTGCCCGGGTATAGCTGAAATGAATATGGGAGCCAGCCCCATCACCAGTATTTCAGAAGTGCTTAAGCCCCCGGGCTTAGTGACGATCACATCCGACACCGCCATCAGATCATCGGCGTTGCTGACGAATCCGAATATTTTAGCTCGCGGCAGATTCGCTTTTTCCAGCTTTTCGCGCAACTTCGCATTACTTGCCGTGACTACCAAAACCTGTGCCTCTTTACACAACGCCTTTACAATCTCTTCTATCGGCCCGATACCGAATGAGCCGGTCATCACCAATACAGTAAAAGCATCCTTATCAATGCCAAAGTCACGGCATAGACTGTCACGGTCATGAATCTTTAAAAACTTAGGATCAACCGGAATACCACAGACCCTGATCCTCTTATCTTCGACACCCAGCTTGATCAACTGGTTCCTGGTGAATTCCGAAGCTCCGATATAAAGATCCGTACCTTGTGAAACCCAAAACGGATGCACTCCAAAATCAGTGACTACAGTGACCAACTTAGCCTTGATCTTACCTTGCCTAAATAGATGCGCCGCTATCTCGGGTGACGCAAAATGCGTAGAGATGATTACGTCAGGATTCTCTTCAACTAAATAGCGGGAAAATGGATGGGTATTTAAATAATGCGAGGCTGTGGAAAGTTTTCTTGCGATTGCCTTTAACGGCCCTTTCTCAGAGATGGAAAATAGCCAGCCCCAAAGAAAAAACGCATGCCTGACCATAAAAGTGTAAAACGTAATATAGCTATATTTAAACAGGCCGTCAGCTTTATCAAGTAGATCTACCAGCTTGACATCTATCGACGGATATTTTTCGTTAAAACAATTATACAGCGCCTGCGCTGCCTTAAAATGCCCAGCGCCTGCCGAAGCATAAGCTATAATTATTTTCATTTTCTTTTTGTAATAAATTGCGCGGCTTCCAGGAGGTCTTTAAAAACAAAATCCGGCCGGCGCTCCCAGTTTTTCTGATTACTCAGCTTTTGTTTCCCTGAGAGGACCAGTATTGACTTACATCCTGCATCCTGAGCGGTCATCACATCGCGGATGGTGTCGCCGATAAAAAATGATTTTCTTAGATCTATTTTCTCATACTTTTCTTTTACCCGCTTGATCAGACCTGCCCGGGGCTTTCTGCAGGCGCAATTCTCATCTGAGCGATGAGTACAATAATTCACTTCCATAATATCACCTCCCGCATTGCGCACCTCCATAAGCATGCGGGCGGTAATGAGGCCGAGGGTCCTGCGGGAATATAGCTTTTTGCCCACTCCCGCCTGATTGGAGATGACAAATAAAGCAAAGCCCTTGCGGGTAAGTAAGGCAATAGCCTTCTTTGTGTTAGGAAGAAATCGAAAATCTTTTAAAGAAGAAACATACCGGCTTTCGCCGGGATATTTATTGATCACGCCATCTCGGTCAAGAAAGACTGCTTTCATTTTTCTCCTTTGCGCAGGAAGCTGCACCCCAGCTAATAGGTATGCTGGGTGCGTCCTTTTTAGGACGCAACACCGGCCACTCCATTAAGGCCGGGTGTGCTTATTTAATATTATTTCCCGGTATTTCAAGTAACTGACCCATTGATAAAGGCCAGCGTTAAACGCGATGACATAACCGATGAAACCGTCTTTATAACCATGCTTACCGAAATAGGCGCGCATAAATCGGTCGTAAGTGCGCCAGAGAAACCTGCCCCTGGTCATGGGCTTACCGGCATTGTACCACTTCTGGGCTTCCCAGGTGGTCTGACGGTTAAGCTTGGCGAGAAAATCCTCGATACTGCGATAAGAATAGTGGATAAGATCCGATTTTAAATGACCGCAGGGATCATCCATAAAAGCACGCGGATGCACTGCTACCTCTTCATAGCGGAATCTGTCTTTGCGAAAAAACTTTAACTGAGGGCTGGGATACCAGCCGCCGTATTTCACCCAGTAATCACCGATATAATTCCTGCGCGGAATAGTAAAACCATTCTCTTTTGGCTCAGTCTTTAAAACTCTGCTGATTTCCTCTCTTAGCTCCGGGGTCATGATCTCATCCGCGTCAAGAGAAAACACCCAGGCGTTACGCGCCTGCGCATAGGCCCAGTTGCGATGCCTTCCCTCTACTTCCATCTTGCGCACAAAAACCCGGTCAGTGTAATTCTTGACGATTTTAACCGTGTCATCCGTACTTTCGTCGTCGATGACTATGATCTCATCAGCCCAATCCTTAACAGAATCTAGGCACTTGGTGATCCTGCCGGACTCATTCTTAGCCAACACTACAACGCTTAATGCAGTTTTTTCTGACATTCTCTTTTGGCCCTATTTTAAACAACCGCCTCTTTGATCAACTTCACCACAAACTTTATATCTTTTTCTTTCATATAAGGATATATTGGCAATGAGATTATCTCCTGCGCCACCTTCTCCGAAACGGGAAAATCACCTTTTTTATACTTTAATTCCGTGTAGGCCTTTTGCAGATGTATCGGTATTGGATAGTGTATAACCACTCCCACCGCGTTTGCCTTTAGATGATTAAACACCTTTTCGCGCATGGTAGAACGTATTGCATACACATGATAAACGTGGGTCAGAGAATCTTTGGCAAAAGGAGTGACAACACCCTCTACACCTTTAAGAAGCTTATTGTAAATGGCTGCGGATTTACGGCGTGACTCATTCCAGGAATCAAGCTTCTTGAGTTTGACCCTAAGAATAGCCGCCTGCAATGTATCAAGACGGGAATTATAGCCGATCATAGCATGCTCATATTTCGAGACCCGGCCATAATCACGCAGCATCAGGAATTTCTTATAGATCCCCTCATCATTAGTAGTGATCATGCCGCCGTCACCCAAAGCGCCAAGGTTCTTTGAAGGATAAAAACTGAAACACCCGATATCACCCATGCTGCCGGTCACATGCCAATTCCCATCGAACATCTTGATAGTCGCTCCGTGCGCCTGAGCTGAATCCTCAATGACCTTAAGACCATGTTTCTTAGCGATCCTCAAAATCTCGGGCATATTCGCCGGCTGTCCATAAAGATGCACCGGGATAATGGCTTTGGTGTTCTTGGTGATAGCGCTCTCAATTTTACTGACATCAATATTATAGGTATTCTCCTCGATATCCACGAATACAGGCTTTGCCTTGGTATAGGAAACCGCTAAAGCAGTGGCGATATAGGTAAATGCCGGAACGATTACTTCATCGCCCGAGCCAATACCTAAGCTCTCACAGGCTAGAAATAATGCCGCTGTGCCGGAACTCAGCCCCACGGCATATTTAACGTGGCAAAATTGCGCGAATTCCTTCTCAAACTCCTGGACATCTTCGCCGAGGATATAATCGTTTCTCTTGATGACCTTGCTCATGGCCAGATTCATCTCTTTCCACATTTTCTTATGCTGCAGACTTAAATCTGAAAAATGTATCATGCTAATAGCCCCCTCACTGACTGATAAACATCCTCGATGGAAACCGCGGTTATACAAACTTTATCTCTTTTGCACTCCGGTAATCTAAACTTTTTATAACAAGGACGACACTGGATCTCGTGCGTGACCACAATATGCTTTTTGCCTTCAGGATAGGGCCCGTAGACTAATTCATCTACAGGACCGAAAATAGATACAGTCTTAATCCCAAGAGCCACAGCCATGTGTAGCGGGCCACCGTCATTTGAAATCAAAAGCTTTAGCCTGCTGATAACAGCAGCCAACTCAACAAGTGAGGTCTTGCCCACTAAATCCACAGGCTTATTACGCATAAAGCCGCTGATGGTATCGGCAATGGGCTTTTCCGACTCATCACCCAAAAGAACGATCTTTGCCTTGAAATTATCCACAATTTTATCGGCGATACGGGCAAACTTCACCGGCGGCCAGCGCTTAAATTCCGCATCTTTTCCCCAGCTAGCCCCTGCCCCGGGAGCAACACCAATCACCAGATCGCCCTCCTTGATCCCGTAAGTAACCAGCAGCTTTCCAGCTTCCTTAGAATCCTCATCCGGAACAAATAATTCAAGACCCTGAACCTTGGGTTGGATATCAAGAAATTTCAAAAGATCAAGATAATGCTCGACTACATGTTTTCCGCTGTAGCCTTCTAAATCCAGCTTATCCGTAAGATACCTGCCGCGTAACTTGTAATTAAAACCTATGCGCCGCTTTATCCCTATCTTGCGGGAAACATAGCTATAATGATCGTCAAGGGAAAAATCCAAAGCAATATCAAACTTTTCTTTTTTAATCCGGCGGGCAATGCCCATAGAAGCAGCCAACCCCTTAAACATGGACTGGTGATAGATCTTTTTTATATCACCTCGCGATAAAGCAAATATCTGGTCAATATAGGGATGGTTTTTGAGTATGTCCGCCACCCGCTCATTACACCAGTAACCTATGTAGATACCGGGATCCGACTCCTTGAGCAAACGCAAAACCGGGGTGGTAAAAAGAACATCGCCTATTCCGAACGGATTGATAAAAAGAACGCGCTTTGCTTCACCTCTTGAAATCATCATCAAATCTCTCTATATCGTCTTCTTCCACGTAACTGCCGGTCTGCACTTCTACGATCTTAAGCGGAATCACTCCGGGGTTTTCAAGGCGGTGCTTAGTGCCTATGGGCACGTAAATACTATGATTGCTATGCACCAGCCTCTTTTTAAAGCCTGTAGTCACTCTGGCGCATCCGGAAACCACCACCCAGTGTTCGGCGCGCTTTGCGTGCCTCTGGAGGCTAAGACGTTTTTTCGGGCTGATCTCGATCAGTTTGATCTTAAACCCATCTGAATTTTGCAGCACTGTAAATGACCCCCACGGCCGCTTTTCCGTGGTATGAGCGATTTGCTCTTTTCTCTTGTTTGACTTAAGGATATCCACAACTTTTTTCACATCCTGGGATTTATGTTTATCGCAGACAAGCAGGGCATCCGGAGTATCGACGATAATCAGATCTTTGACACCGATAAGAGAAATAAGCCTTGCGCCGCGGCTAAAAACGCTCACCCCCGAACTATCCACTTCCAGACAATCCGCATGAATGACATTACCTGATTTGTCCTTAGGTAAAAGCGCGTTCATGGCGTCCCAGCTACCCAAATCAGTCCAATAGAAAGGCGCCGGGATCAGAGCTATTTTGCTTGAGCGCTCCATGATCCCATAATCTACAGAGATAGGATCGATTTTAGGCCAGACTTTTTCAATATCGTCTACGCTACGGATCATACTAAGAAGAATATGCAGCTTAGGCAGGTATTTACGTGTTTCTTCAAGGAAAGTAGAAGCCTTCCAGACAAACATCCCGCTATTCCAGTAAAAACGCTTATCTTTAAAATATGCTTTTGCTTTGGCCAAGTCCGGTTTCTCAAGAAACTTCTCAGCCGAGAAATAACCGTTCTTTTTTAATCCGGTTTTAATATAGCCATAACCTGTAGACGGGTTTTGCGGTTTTATCCCCAAAGTCACCAGCAAGCCGTGGCTAGCTAAACTGATAGCTTTCTTTAGACATCCCCTGAATTTGTTAATATTTTTGATAAAGTGGTCGGAGGGTAAAACTATCAACGTGGCATCTTTATCGCGCCTACTGATCAATTGCGCGCACAAGCCGATCGCAGGAGCAGTATTTTTTCCCTGCGGCTCCAGAATAATATTGGCCTCAGAAATACGGAATGCCGCCACCTGATGCTTGACCTCATACAGATACTTAAAATTGGTAACAATAAAAATATTCTTAGGCAAGACGAGGCCATCAATACGCTTTATAGTATCCTGCAAAAGACTTTTATCGCCGATGATCTGCATGAACTGCTTAGGCTCAAGCTCCCGGCTAAACGGCCAGAAACGCGTCCCTGTGCCACCGGCTAAAATCACTGCGTAATTCACCCCAACATCTCCTTAGTTTTATTTAAGACTTCTTCTACGCTGATATTGTCCAGACTTGACTTCTCAATAACTGCGCAATTCCTTGCCCATGGCCCCCATCTTCTGGCGGTTTTGCCCATGAGATCATTCCTGAACAGGGCTAAGACCGGTGTACCCACACAACAGGCTAAATGCACCGGACCGCTATCCCCGGAAATAAGCAATCGGGAATTCTTTAAAACCGCGGCTAACTGCACCAGATCCGTATTGCCGGATAAATCAATTATATTTTCCCTAATTCCGGAGAATAAATCCCGGCTGCGCGCTGCCTCAACTTTATCGCCAACAATTACAATTTTAAGCTTAAGCTCCGAAATAAGCTTTTCTACTAAACTGCGAAAACGATCAGGCTTCCACTGCTTGACTAAATCACTAGTCCAAGGATGGACCGCAACCAAATTCTCTCGATTACCCAAACCCAGACCTTTAATATAACTTATTATTATATCATTATTTAGAGATAAAGATAAGCCTAAATCCTGCGTTGTAGCTCCCACCAATCTTACTAAGTCAAGATTGTATTGAACTTCGTGTTTCTCACCCAGCGCTTTTTTATCTTTGGCCTTTTTATTGAGCAAAAATCCCCACTTACGATCATAGCCCAGGCGCACAGGAATCCCTGCAAGAAAACTAATGATATGCGATTCTTTAGAAGGGTTTGGAGCCACGCATAAATCAAAATTCTTAGCCTTCAATTCCTTGCTGAATTTAAAGACCTCTGCGAATCCGTGTCTGCAATTCTTCCAGCCGATTACCTCATCCACTCCCTCAATACACTGCGCCAAAGCCAAAACATAAGGATCAACTACCAGCGTTAGGCGGCAACCGGGATTAGATACTTTAAGCGCACGTATTGCCGGAATGTTAAGCAGGAACTCTCCGAAACGGTCATTACGAAAAACAAGAATTTTATTGAACATATTTAGTAAATCTATCCTTCATTTTGCGGCAACGAACTTCCTAAGGGACAAAGATACTCCGACCAAATACCAGAATATCATGGCAACGCGGGCATAATACAGGCTTGTTTCAGTAAGGCCGTTGACCAGGAAAGCGATAAAACAAGCAGCCAAAGACAGGGTAACGACTTTCAGATATTCATCATCAAGCAAGCGATATGTGCGCAGGTTATCGCGGAATAGCACAAACAAAAACAACAAAAATAACCCAAGGCCGA
>JAPLLR010000052.1 GCA_026387455.1 Candidatus Omnitrophota bacterium
TCCGCAACGAGATCATTACGGTTGCCGAGGATATCCTTGAGGGTAAGATCAACCCCGAAGAAGTGGTAAAAGAGGATCTTAGGATCAAGAAGCCCAATATCTGCGGTAAGGTAAGAAGAATACTTAAGCGCTTAAAATCCACTCGCAGCGATACGGCAATGATCAGTTTACAGCTGCAGTTTAATTTCACCACTTCGGTAGTCGAGACAGCGGTGCGCAAACTTAATCGCTTGATCAAGGAGCTCGACCAGATACAAAAAAGCGGAAGGCGCAACGCCCAGAGAAAACGCGAATTGCTGCGCCAGCTCGGCGAACCCTACCTGCGCGTTAAAGAACAGATAAAGCTGGTCAAATCCACGAATGCCAGGTTTAGCCGAACCAAAAAGAAATTAGTGGAGGCAAACCTGAGGCTTGTGGTAAGCATCGCTAAAAAATACACCAACCGAGGGCTATCCTTTCTCGACCTGATACAGGAAGGGAACATCGGCCTGATGCGCGCAGTTGAGAAATTCGAGTACAAGCGCGGCTACAAATTCTCTACCTACGCCACATGGTGGATCAGGCAAGCTATCACTCGCTCCATAGCTGATCAAGCCCGGACCATCAGGATACCCGTGCATATGACCGAGACTATCAACAAGATAATCCGCTTCTCGCGCGTTTTTGTGCAGGAAAACGGCCGGGAACCGACGCCTGAAGAGATCGCTTACAAGATGCGGCTTCCGCAGGAGAAAGTAAAGGCAATTCTCAAGATCGCACAAGAACCGATCTCCTTGCAGATGCCTATAGGCGATGAAGGGGATACTCACTTCGGAGATTTTATACAGGACAAAAAGGCGGTTTCTCCCGCCAATGAAACTGTGCGCTCCATGCTCAAAGAAGAGATGAACTCAGCCTTAAGCACCCTCACTGAGCGCGAGAAAAAGATCCTGGTCTTAAGGTTCGGCATCAACGACGGCTGCCCAAGGACGCTGGAAGAAGTCGGCAATGTGTTCAAGGTCACCCGCGAACGCGTACGTCAGATCGAAGCTAAAGCACTTAAAAAACTAAGACACCCCACAAGATCGAGGAGGCTACGCTCCTTTTTAGATATGACGCTGGCGCATCAAAGAGAGTACTAAATCAAGGGTAAAATAAAGAAGCAGCTTTCTTTTGCGAGGAGCTGTTTTTTTATCTTTAAACATGGAAAACAAAATTAAGACCTCAAATCAGATAACAGCCGAGTTTCAGCAGAAAGCTATTCTTGACTCCATTCCTGATATCGCTTGGCTTAAAGATAAAGAAAGCAGATTTATCGCGGTGAATGATGCCTTTGGAAAAGCCTGCGGAGTGAAACCTGAAGATCTTGTCGGCAAAACCGATCTGGATATATGGCCGAAGGATCTGGCTGAGCGCTACCGCGCGGATGACTGTGAAGTCATTCTCACAAAGAAGCGCAAATCCGTGGAAGAGCCCTTGGCTGACAAGTCAGGCAGAATTCAATGGATTGAAACCATAAAAACCCCGATGTTAAACTCTAGAGGCGAGATTATCGGAACCACCGGAATTGCTCGCGACATAACTAAGCGCAAATTATTAGAAGAAAGGCTTAAGGAAACTCATGCGGAACTTGAAATCAGGGTAAAGGTAAGGACCGCTGAGCTAACCAAGGTAAATGAAGACCTGCACAAAGAGATCATGGAGCGTAAGCGCATAGAAAACCTGCTAAAAGAAAGTGAATCAAGATACCGCTCCATCATCGAAGACCAGACGGAGATGATCTGCAGGTTCCTACCTAATGGAGCAATAGTATTTGTGAACGACGCCTATTGTCGGTATTTTAAAAAGACCGGAGATGAGCTGATAGGTAAGCTATTTAAACCTGTCATTTTAGAGGAAGACCGCAGAAAAGTTGAAGAAAGCATAAACGGGCTTACTAAAGACTACCCGGTAACCACACAAGAAAGCAGGATCATTGACAGCCGCGGAAAACTGCACTGGATCCAATGGACTGCCCGAGCAATATTCGCCGAAGAAGATAAGCTAACCGGATACCAGGTAGTAGGCAGAGACATTACTGAGCAAAGAATTTTTGCGAATGCACTGGAGATACAAGAGCAGTTCCTTTCAAGTATCTTCTCCAGCATTCAAGATGGCATTTGCGTAGTAGACAATGATATGAATATCGTTCGAGTCAATAATGCTATGGAAAAATGGTATAAATTTAATATGCCGCTAGTGGGAAAGAAATGCTACGCCGCCTATCATAACGCTAATACCCCGTGCAAAATCTGCCCGACCATGCAAACACTTAAGAGCGGAAAGCCTGCTTTTGAACTTTCACCAAAACACGATTCCAACGGAAGAATAGTCGGATGGTTTGATCTTTTTAGCTTTCCCTTAGTGGACGAAAAGACTGGAGAATTAAAAGGCGCCATCGAATACGTCCGCGATATCACCGCCCGAAAACAAGCCGAAGAAGGAGTGGAAAATTTAAACAAAGAACTGCTGGCTTCAAACAGAAAGCTAAAACAAATAGCGCTCATGGATTCTCTAACCGGCCTTTATAATCAACGCTACCTAGAAAAAGTAATGGAAGCGGAATTCCACCGGGCAAAACGATATGCCAACTCTCTTTCCGTAGTTATGGTAGACATAGATTATTTTAAGTCCATTAACGAAGTGTACGGATTTGATTTCGGAGACCTGGTCCTTAAACAGTTCGCCGTACAGCTCAAAAAGCTGGTGCGTAAATATGATATAGCTATACGCTTTGGCGGAGAAGAATTTGTGATACTTTCTCCGAGCTCAGGCAGGCCGGAGGCCATGGGCCTTGCCCAGCGACTGCTTGATACCTTAAGCCTCTATCACTTCGGTGACAAAAGACACAAGGTCCGCTTAAAACTGAGCTTTGCCGTGGTTTCCTATCCTGAAGACAGCATCACCAAGGGCATGGACCTGATCAACGGCGCAGGCAGGATCCTGAATAAAGTAAAAGAGTTCGGCGGAAACAAAGTTTATTCATCGCTTGATATAAACAAGACCAAATATCCGGAATTAAGCAAAGGAAACGGAAACAAAAATATCAGGATACTCAAAGATGAGATCGATAAGCTCACCCGTAAAGCTAACCAAAGCCCGATTGAAGCAATCTTCGCCTTTGCCAAAACTATTGAGCTTAAAGACCACTATACCGGAGAGCACGTTGAGAATACCGTAAAGTACGCCATGGAAATAGGCAAAGCGATGGGCCTGCAGAAAGATGAAATTGAGCTGGTAAAGCAGGCGGCTATGCTCCATGACTTGGGAAAGGTTGGAATCAGCGAAAACATACTTCTAAAAAAGTCAAAACTCACCAAGAAAGAATTCACCGAGATAAAAAAGCACCCGCAGATCGGAGCTGATATTATCCGGCCGATACAGTATCTGCGCGGGATCATTCCGTATATCTTTTACCATCATGAGCGCTGGGATGGTAAAGGTTATCCAAGCGGTATTAGAGGGGAAGAGATACCCCTGGGAGCAAGGATTATCGCTTTAGCAGATGTCTACCAGGCTTTAACCAGCGACCGACCGTACCGCAAAGCCTTTACTAAGAAAAAAGCTATTGATATAATCAAAAGCGGCGCGGGAACGCAATTTGACCCCAAAATCGTTAATGTATTCCTGAAAATCCTGCTAAAGGAAAAATAGCCAAACCGCCTCAAATTTAATCAATTTTATCTTGCAAAAACCCCTAACAGATAGTAGTATATAATATTGTCTTAAGTTCTCAAACCGCAAAGGGTTTTGAATGATTTTTGGGGATCGGGCCACATAGTAAAATTAGGGCCCATAGCTCAGTGGAAGAGCAGGTGACTCATAATCACTTGGTCGGAGGTTCGAACCCTCCTGGGCCCATTTTAAAAATTCCGACAAGGAATTTTTAAAATGTCCTTGAGCGAGAAAGAGCAGCGCGACAAGCGCTGCCATGAGCGAAAGGACACTTCCACCCCGACAAGGGCCGCCACGAGCGAAAGTACACAAGCTTGCGTTACGTAACAAGGTGCTTAGCGAACGAAGCGCAAGCATATTTGATAACTTTAGGGCGCATAGCTCAGTTGGTTAGAGCGCTACATTCACATTGTAGAGGTCATAGGTTCAAGTCCTATTGCGCCCATTATAAATTTCACGACAAGTGAAATTTATAATGCACTTGAGCGAGTAAGAGCGGCTTGATAAGGGCCGCCCCGAACGAAAGTGCACAAACAAATCTTTTTCTGACAAAGAAAAATTTAAGTGTACTAAAGCGAGCGCTGCCGAGCTAGAAGCGAGGCTAAACCGCGACAAGCGGTTTAGCGAGCGTAGTGCATTATAAATTTCCCGACAAGGGCCGCCACGAGCGAAAGTACACAAACAATTTTTTCCGACGATAAAAAAGGAGCGACATTGCAAGAGTTGGATCTAAAGACGCAATTAAGCAGCCTGCTTAAATTGCAGGCAATCGATACCGAAATTTACTCTTTAAAAGAAGAGCTGGCAGCGAAACCTCAGGAGATCAAGATCTTTCAGGATGCTTTTGAGATAAAAAAGGCCGGATTAGCCGCGCTTGAAAAACAGCTGCTTGATGCCCAAAAACAGAAGAAAGACACCGAACTTGAACTGGCCAGCAAGGAAGAAGGTACGAAAAAACTGCAAACCCAGCTCTATACCTTAAAAACCAATAAAGAATACCAGACCATGTTGCAGCAGATACAGGATTCAAAAGCAGATACCTCGCTTGTAGAAGATAGAATTCTGACTTCCATGGACCTGATGGATAAGATAAAGAAAGATGCTGATCAGGAAAAAACGCGACTGGCAGAGGAAGAAAAAATCCTTATCTCCCAGAAGAAGATTGTGGAAGATAAAGTCAAGGAGATCAACGACCGCCTGGCGCAGCTTGATGGGCTTAGAAGCCGGGCTTTGCCTGAAATCGACCCAAAAATGCTTAGCCAGTATGACCGCATACTTGCCAGCCGGGACGGCCTTGCTATTGTAGGCGTAAAACACAACTCCTGCTTAGGCTGCAACATGTTCGTCCCACCTCAGGTTATCAATCTTATCAAGATGTATGATAAGATCATTACCTGCGAGATCTGCAATAGAATGTTGTATACTGAAGAATGAACTTACTTTTGATCCATATTGACGGCGCATCAAAAGGCAACCCCGGGCCAAGCGGGATCGGGGTAGTAATTTCTAAGAACGGCCGGGTAATCAAGAATATTTCCAGCTATATCGGCGAGACCACAAACAACGTAGCCGAATATACCTCGCTGATCTGGGCCCTTCAAGAAGCGCTTAAATTAAAAGCCGAAGTCTTAAAGATAAATACCGATAGCCAGCTGCTTTACCGCCAGATAAAAAAGATTTACAAAACAAAGCACCCGAATATCGTCGGCTTGCTTAACCAGGCTACACATCTTATATCCGGATTTAAGCAGGTTTCTATCAACCATGTCCCACGAGAACAGAATTCCGCCGCTGACAAGCTGGCGACGCAAGCAGTAAAAGACGAGTTGAAGAAAAATCGCTCTTTGATTAAAGGACAGACAGAAGGTGGCCGCCCCGCGATAGCGGGGAGGAAAGTCCGGGCTCCGGAGGATAGCGCGCTCAGTAATACTGAGGCCTGTGCCGGTCTTGAACTTTGGGAGTCGGCGCGGGATGGAAAGTGCCACAGAAAATAAACTACCTGTGCGCTGTAAAGCGCATGGGCAAAGGTGAAAAGGTAGTGTAAGAGACTACCGTAGGCTGCAGCGATGCCGCCTGCAAGGAAAACCCCACGCGGAGCAAGGCGAAATAGGAGACAAGCCGATTTTTTTCGGGCGCGTGCTGATCCGGCACGCCATAAGTCTCGGGTAAGCTGCTTGAGTCTCGGCGGAAACGCCGGGAGTGAGAGGAATGGTCACCAGGACGTGAAAAATCACATCCAGACAAAACCCGGCTTATCTCTGCCTGTCCTTTAATTTTTATTTTATTAACTAGCACAAAAGCACAAGGGTTATACACCCAACCTTAGGGGATAGGTTGGTGTTTCACTTGCTGTGAAAGGAGCTTAAAAATGTCAGGTCATTCAAAATGGAAAACAAATAAGGGAAAGAAGAATTTAGCTGACGCCAAAAAGGGCGCGCTCTACACCAAGATCATCAAGGAATTGACGATCGTAGCCCGCGACGGCGGCGGAAACCCGGATATTAACTCACGCCTGCGCGCGGTAATGCAAAAAGCAAAAGAAGCCAATATGCCTTCGGATAACGTGAAGATGGCCATTAAGCGCGGGACCGGAGAGCTTCCGGGGATAGTTTATGAGACAACCACTTATGAATCTTACGGCGCAGGCGGTGTAGCCATAATGATCGAAGCGGTAACGGACAACAAAAACCGCACCACTGCGGAACTGCGCAACATCATGTCCAAGAAAAGCGGAAACATGGCCGGAGCAGGATCAGTATCCTACCTTTTCACCAAAAAAGGCTATTTTCTGATCGATAAAACCCTAGCTAAAGAAGATGAGCTGATGGCCATCGCCCTAGATGCCGGTGCCGAAGATTTTAAGTCAGACGACAAAAACTATGAGATCACTACCTCACCTCAGGATTTTGAGAGAATCAAACAGGTGTTGATTGATAAGGGAGTGAAGTTTCAGGACGCGGAAGTAACCATGGTCCCATCCACCACTGTCAAGGTGGAAGGAAGCGAGGCTAAACAGGTACTGGGCCTGATCGAAGCTCTTGAAGAACATGACGATGTCCAGAATGTTTACGCCAACTTTGACATTTCCGATGAAATCATGGAGCAGGTAGCCTCTGAAGAATAAACATGGTAATCCTCGGCATTGACCCTGCGCTGACTATAACCGGCTACGGAGCCATCGATGCCTGCGGCAATAACCTATCCCTGATCGAAGCGGGAATAATTGCGACTCGGGCTTTAGACCCGATCCCGAAACGTCTGGATAAGATCTATCAGGCAATAATCAGGCTAATAGAAGACACGCGACCAAGCTGCCTCGTCCTTGAGAAGATATACGCGCATTACCGGCACCCCACGACCTCATATATTTTAGGCCAGGCGCGCGGGGTAATATGCCTTGCCTGCGCCACAAAAAATATTCCTCTGGTTGAATACGGGGCAACGCGGATGAAAAAAGCTATTGTCGGGCATGGACTAGCATCCAAAGCGCAAGTGCAAAGAATGGTAGTAAGCATGCTAAAGCTCAAAAACATCCCCAAATACACCGATGTGACTGACGCGCTGGCATTAGCCATAGCCCACAGCTACATAGGAAGAAAAATAATATGATTTCGCGTATTTCAGGAAAAGTTGTTGATAAAAGCCCCAACTCACTATTTATTGATTTGAACGGGCTTTGTTATGAAGTCTTCATCCCGCAGGCAGTAATGCAGCGTATAGATGAAAGCATATCTGCCGAAGGAAAAATAGACCTGGTAACTTTTCACTACCATCAGGTCGAGCCCTCAAAAAGTACCCCTGTCCTAATCGGCTTCCTTAATAATGTTGAAAAAGATTTCTTTCAGATCTTTATCACTGTCTCCGGGATTGGCCCGCGTGCGGCATTAAGGGCGCTAAATAAGCCTATCTCCCTGATCGCTAAGGCAATTGACGAAGGGGATGTGAGCTTTTTGCGCTCTTTGCCGGGAATTGGCGAACAAAGAGCAAAAGAAATAGTAGCAAAACTACAGAATAAAATCGGAAGATTCGGCCTTATACAGGATAGTATAAGCAAAGAACAAGATGAAATTCACAAAACCCTGATTGACGACGCCTTAGCGGTTCTCATGCAGCTGGAATATAAGAGGCCAGAAGCCCTGCAGATGATCAAGAAAGCCATGGAGATGTCGCCTGAAACTGCTACCACCGAGGAACTATTAAATCTGGTATATAAACAAAGGAAGGCAAAATAACCATGTCCGAAAACAACTTAAAATACGCCATTGAAGCAATGCTCTTTGCCAGCGATAAACCCTTAAGCGCGGAGCAGATGCGTCCGGCGCTGGATAATCTGGCTTCAAACGAAATCCGTAAACTGATCGAAGAGCTCCAGGGTGAGTACGAACAGGCTAACCGCGGTATACGCGTAGCCGAGATCGCCGGCGGGTTCATGATGGTCACTGCTACGGGATTCGCTCCAATTCTTAAAAAGCTTTTCAAAGACCGTCATACCGAACGGTTGTCAAAACAAGGCCTTGAGACTCTGGCTATCATCGCTTACAAACAGCCGCTGACCCGTACAGAAATAGAGCTTTTGCGTAACGTCAACGTGGACGGAGTGATGAAAAGTCTGTTAGATAAAAACCTGATCCGTATCTCTGGCAGAAAAAAGACTCCCGGGAGGCCATTAGTTTATGGCACCACGCGGCAGTTCCTTGAACATTTCGGATTAAAATCTATTGCTGATCTACCAAGTATCTTGGAATTAAACACTCCGGAAATTAAGAAAGAGTTAGCTGTGGAAAACGTAGAGGTCGAACTTATTCCGGAAGGAAACGATGAAACAGTATCAGTACAGACCAACGAAGAAATGAATTCCATGGAACAGGCAGAAAGGACGGCAAACGGTGAACTTGAAAAAACTGCGTAATGAAATCGACGGAATAGATAAAAATATCATCCGTCTTCTTAACTCCCGCACCAAAATCACTTTAGAAGTGGCGAAAGTAAAAAATATTAACAAGACAAGTATCTATTCGCCTGACAGGGAAAGAGACGTACTTAAGAAAATAACTCAGGTCAATAAAGGACCGCTAAAGAACGCTGCCCTGGAGTCCATCTACCGGGAAGTAATGTCAGCTGCCCTGTCCTTAGAGAAAAGTCTTTTTATTGCTTACCTTGGACCGCAGGCCAGTTTCTCGCATTTGGCTGCTTTGAAACGATTTGGTTCGCAGGTAGATTACACGGCCTGCAACAGCATCGCTGATGTTTTCCTAGAGATCGAACGGGATAACGCAGATTATGGAGTTGTCCCTATTGAGAACTCCATCGAAGGCGCGGTAACCCATACCCTGGACATGCTGGTAGATTCTGACCTTAAGATCTGCGCGCAGGTCATACTGGATATTTCTCATAACCTTCTGGCCAGTTGCCCAAAGGAAAAGATCAGGAAGATTTATTCTAATCCGCAGGTTTTCGGCCAGTGCCGGATATGGCTTCAGAAAAATCTACCTCAGGCAGAGCTGGTAGAGGTCTCTAGCACCACCCGGGCGGCACAGATCGCGGGAGGGGAGAAAAATAGCGCCTCGATTTCCTCGTTACTCGCGGCCAAGATCTATAATTTAAAAATACTGGCGCAGGACATCGAAGACTCTCCGCATAACATCACCCGCTTTTTTGTTATCGGAAAAACCGATGCCAAACGCACCGAAAACGATAAGACCTCCATACTTTTCTCCATTAAAGATAAGGTGGGAGCTTTGCATGAGATGCTTTTACCCTTTAAGAAATACCGCATCAACCTGACCAAAATCGAATCCCGGCCGTCTAAAAAGAAAGCCTGGGATTACTATTTCTTTGTTGATCTCGGCGGGCATATTGAAGAGAGCAGAGTAAAAAAGGCGCTTGGCGAATTGGAAAGTAAATGCAAATTTTTAAAAATACTAGGATCATATCCACTCGGAGAATAAATGAAAGAGTTAGTCAGAAAAAACATCTTGAATCTTACGCCCTATGTAGCAGGCAAGCCAATAGAAGAGACAAAAAGGCAGCTTGGGCTTAAAAAAGTAGTCAAGCTTGCCTCTAATGAAAATCCTCTTGGCCCCAGCCCAAAGGCTATAGAAGCCATAAAAAAGAATCTGGGCGATCTCAACCGCTACCCTGACAGCTCAGGGTTCTACCTTAAAAGAAAGCTGGCCAAGTCTTTTGACCTTGATCCGACGAATTTTGTCCTGGGAAACGGGTCCGATGAGCTGATCGACATCATCTTAAAAACTTTTGTCGAGCCTGATGAGAACATCGTCACCGCAGACGTTACTTTCTTAGAATATGAGATACTAGCGAATGTTTTAGGCTGCAAGGTTAAAAAAGCCCCTCTGAAATATTTTAAATACGACCTCGGTGCGATAAGAAAGCTGATTGACGCAAAAACTAAGCTTGTATTTATCGCTAACCCAAACAATCCCACAGGCACCTACGCTACCAGATATGAAATGGAGGATTTCTTAAAAGATCTACCAGACGACGTGATTCTGGTGGTGGATGAGGCATATGATACCTTTATAGACGTAGACGATTTTCCGGTCTCCCTGAAATATATTAAGAATAAAGCTGTTTTAATCCTTAAAACCTTCTCAAAAGCATTCGGACTTGCCGGTCTGCGCATAGGTTACGCGGTGGGCCAAGCGGGATTGACCTCGTACATGGAAAAAGCGCGCCAGCCTTTTAACGTTAATCTTCTGGCTCAGGCTGCAGCTATCGCAGCGCTTGATGATAAAGAATTCCTGAAAAAAACAAGAAGGACGGTACTGGAAGGAAAGAATTATATTTACGACAGTTTAAACTCACTTGGCGTATCTTACGTGCCGAGCGTCACTAATTTCATCCTTATCGACGTTGGCCGCGACGGCGCGGATGTATTTAACCGCATGCTTAACCGCGGGGTGATAGTGCGAGATATGAAACAGTACGGATTAAAGAATTTCATCAGAGTGACTATCGGAACCAGAAAAGAAAACGAACGTTTCATAAAAGTAATAAAAAAGATATTGTAAGGAGGATCCATGATCATAGTATTGCGGCCTGATGCCACAAACGAGCAAGTAAATCACATTATAGATAAAGTCACCAAACTCGGCCTCACCCCGCATGTTTCCAAGGGCACCGAAAGGACCATAATCGGAGTTATCGGGCCAGAGGATATCTTACGGGTAACTCCGCTTGAAGTTTACCCCGGCGTCGAAAGAGTCATACCGGTCCTTGCACCCTACAGGCTGGTTTCCAGAGAGTTCCAAAAAGAAACTTCAGTGATCAAGGTAGGCAAAGGAGTCGAGGTAGGAGGAAAAAAGATCGTAGTAATGGGAGGGCCGTGCGCGATCGAGAACTTTTCAACCCTAACAGATATCGCTATGCAGGTCAAAGCGGCCGGTGGAACAGTTTTAAGGGGCGGCGCCTTTAAACCGCGCACCTCGCCCTACAGCTTTCAAGGGCTGGGCGTAGAAGGCTTGCAGATACTTAAAAAAGTCGGCGATGAATACGGCCTGGCTACAATCAGCGAAGTCATGGATACGCGCGACGTAGAAACTGTTGCCAGTTATGTGGATATCCTGCAGATCGGCGCGCGCAATATGCAGAATTTTAATCTGCTGAAGGAAGTCGGCCTTACCAAAAGACCTGTTATGCTCAAACGCGGGCCATCTTCAACGGTCAAAGAAATGTTGATGTCCGCGGAATATATCCTATCCGGGGGAAATTTCAACGTGATCCTGTGCGAACGTGGTATCCGGACATTCGAGGATTCAACGCGCAACACTCTAGACATCAGCGCTGTTCCTGTGGCAAAACAGCTATCGCACCTGCCGATCATTGTCGATCCAAGCCATGCGGCGGGAAAATGGGGATTAGTGGCGCCGCTATCCAGGGCTGCGATCGCCTGCGGAGCCGACGGCCTGATCATCGAAGTGCACAGCCATCCGGAAGACGCGTTATCCGACGGAGCACAATCGCTTCTACCAGAGAATTTCGCCAGTCTGATCAAAGAACTTGTGATATTGGCCAGAACGATGGGAAGAGATATTTAAATGAAACCTTTTCAAAAAGCAGCTATTATAGGAACCGGTTTCATCGGCGGCTCGCTTGCCTTGGATTTACGAAAATATGGCCTAGCTAAAGAAATCGTCGGCGTCAGCCGACACACCAAAAGCTTGGAACGAGCAAAGAAAATTTGCGCCATTGACAGTGGTTCGCTGGATCTTAATATCGCCAATGGTGCAGACCTTTTAATATTCTCGGCTCCGGTAAACGTGATAATTGATTTAGCCCCTAGGCTGACAAAAATAGTGAGCAAAAACTGCATTGTCACTGACGTGGGCAGCACCAAAGAGTCAATCGTCAAATCTCTTGAAAGACTATTTCCCAAATATATAGGAAGCCATCCCTTGGCAGGCTCAGAAAAACGCGGAGTGCAATACGCCCACAAAGATCTTTTTAAGAATTCATTGTGCATCCTGACTCCAACAAGGAAAAGCGATAAGCGCGCCTTAAAACTGGTAGAGAGAATATGGAAAAAATCTGGAGCCAAAACTATATTACTTACGCCTCAATTGCATGACGAGATCCTGGCAGTAATAAGCCACCTGCCACATATCGCGGCATTTTCCCTGATCGCCAGCGTACCCGACAACTTCTTAAAATTCGCATCCGGAGGCCTTAAAGACACTACCCGCATCGCGGGTTCTGACAGTGAGCTGTGGGCGCAGATATTCTTAAGCAACCGCAAGAACCTGCTCGAAAATATTGCCATACTCCAAAATAATATATCCTTAATTAAATCCGCAATAAAAAATAACGACATACAAAGACTATCAGAAATACTGGAAAAGGCTAAGAATAAAAGAGGCAGGATACGCTAAAATGATCATCGCGATTGACGGGCCGGCGGGTGCTGGAAAAAGCACCATCGCCAAAATCATAGCCCAAAAGCTGGGCTTTCTTTATATCGATACCGGGGCCATGTACCGCGCGCTCACGCTTAAATCCCTGAATGAAAATGTGGATATAGCTGATGCCGCGCGCATGGCGGAACTTGCCCGCAAATCTACCATCGACCTGATAAATGATCCCGAAGGTACACTCAAAGTCACCCTTGACGGAAAAGACGTCAGCCGCGAAATACGCGACCCGCGCATCTCCAAATACGTGTCGGATGTAGCCAAGATCCGCGAGGTGCGGGAAGTGATGCTTCAGGCGCAAAGGAATCTCGGGAGCCGCGATAACAGCATACTCGACGGCCGTGATATCGGTACAGTTGTATTCCCGAACGCTCAAAAGAAATTCTTCCTTGACGCGAATTTCATCGAACGGGTAAACCGAAGGCATAAAGAGCTTAATGAAGCAGGAAGTGAGATTGCCTGGAACAGCGTGGAAGCGGACCTGTCTAACCGCGATACCATTGATTCTACCCGCGAATGCGCTCCGCTGAAAAAAGCCGAGGACGCTATCTATGTGGACACCACTGACCTTAATATCCAACAAGTAGTTGAAAAAATCCTTTCCTATATAAATGGATAAATCCCTCATCCGCAATTTTTCAATTATCGCCCACATAGACCACGGGAAATCCACTCTGGCAGACAGGATCCTTGAAGTGACCGGAGCGATTGATCGCAAACACAAAGGCGATCAGCTGCTTGACGATATGGATTTGGAAAAAGAGCGCGGCATCACCATCAAAGCTTCCATGGTCCGCCTTTCCTATAAAGCCAAAGATGGTAAAGAATATATTCTAAATTTAATCGACACTCCCGGACACGTTGACTTTACTTATGAAGTATCTAAATCCCTTGCTGCTTGCGAAGGCGCGATACTGGTAATAGATGCCGGGCAGGGGATTGAGGCGCAGACTATCGCCAATTATTACCTGGCGTTAGAGAACAACCTAGAGATCATTCCGGTGATCAATAAAATAGATCTCACCAGCATCGATATTCCTAAGGTAAAACACCAGATCGAAATCGTGCTGGGGTTTAAGGATTCCGATATAATCTTGGCTTCGGCTAAAACCGGCCAAGGCATTGATGATATACTGGAGCGTGTAGTAAACACCATTCCTGAGCCGGCCGGAGAGTTGCTTAATCCCCTAAAAGCGCTGGTCTTTGATTGCAGATTTGATGCCTATAAAGGGGTAGTGGTCTTCGTTAAGATTGTGGACGGAAGCATAGATCCAAAAACTCAGCTGAAAATGATACACTCGGGAAAGATCTATAAAATAGAAGAGCTGGGTGTCTTTAAAAATCTACAATACACAAAAGCCGAGACTCTTACCTGCGGCGAGGCAGGATATTTTACCGCCAATATCCGCGAACCAAGAGAGATCCTGATTGGAGATACTATTGCCGATGTCAAAAATCCATGCAAAGACGTTTTTCCGGGCTTTCGAAAACTTAAACCCTTGGTTTTCTGCGGAATTTATCCGGTAAATCCCGGGGACTTTCCGGAGTTACGCGATGCTATGGATAAGCTGAAGCTCTCCGACGCCTCGTTTGTCTTTGAGCCGGAAAATTCTCAATCATTCGGGACAGGATTCCGCTGCGGATTTCTCGGGCTTTTGCATATGGAAATCGTACAGGAGCGCCTGGAAAGAGAGTACAATCTAAACCTAATCCTGACTGTCCCTAATGTCGTCTACAGGATAAACCTGCAGGATGACTCAACCATTGATATAGATACTCCGGCAAAACTACCCCAACAGTCTGAAATAAAAGAAACATTTGAGCCGTACGTCAGTCTGATGATGATCGTGCCTATTGATACTATTGATCCTGTGTGTGAGCTAGCTAAATCACGCCGGGGGACTTTTCAATCAAATGAATACCTGGGGGAAGACAGAATAAAGGTGACTTTTGAAATCCCTCTATCCGAGATAATCGTCGATTTTTACGATACACTGAAATCTCTTACCAAGGGTTACGGATCGTTAGACTATGAATTCAAGGGCTACCAGCCAATGCGCCTGGTCAAGCTTGACGTAATGATCAACGGCACCATATGCGATGCGTTTTCGTCGCTAATGGCAAAAGAAAAAGCCTATTCCCGCTCTCACGCGCTGGTCTCAAAACTTAAAAGTATAATTCCGCGGCAACTTTTCGAAGTGGCCATTCAGGCTACGGTGGGAGGACAAATACTTGCTTCTGAAAAAGTGCGTTCCGTAGGCAAGGCAGTTACCGCTAAATGCTACGGTGGAGATATCACCCGTAAGCGCAAATTATGGGATCAGCAGAAACAGGGAAAGAAGAGACTCAAACAATTCGGAAAAGTAGAAATTCCCCAAGAAGCATTCCTGGAGGTTTTAAAAATATAATGGGTTACGAAACATCAGAACGACAGAAATCCGCAAAAAGAAAATCAGCTGTCCGTGAATGGGTAGAATCTATTATCGTGGCTTTTCTCTTGGCCATGGTCATCCGCGCCTTTATAGTGCAAGCGTTTAAAATTCCGACCGGATCAATGAGGCAGACCCTTATAGAAGGAGACCTGATCCTGGTAAATAAATTCATTTACGGGGTAAGGGTGCCTTTTACCGACCTGAGATTTCCGGCACTAGCCGAGCCCCGGCGGGGAGAAGTAATCGTTTTCATTTTTCCAGGCGACCGGAAAAAGGACTTCATCAAGCGGCTGGTCGGCTTACCAGGAGATGTGATCGAGATAAAATCCGGAACTATTTTCGTAAACGACAAGCCAATGGTAACCCCGGAATTTAGTCAACGCTACTATTACAATAAAGGCGATTACGCCGAATTAAACAAAAAAATAACCGTGCCTAAAGACTGCTATTTTGTATTGGGAGACAACTCCGCCTCCTCCATGGACAGCAGGTACTGGGGATTCGTGTCCAGAAAAGACCTTTTAGGAAAAGCTATGGTCATCTACTGGCCGCCGAACAGGATAAGACTTATAAAATAGGGAGACTGAATAAGTGAACATAGCCAATAAGATCTCGACGTTTCGCATTTTAAGCGTGCCGTTCTTTATCGCTTGCCTAGTTTATTATAACCCTGAGCGCTCTTATTTAAGGTTTGTCGCCCTCGGCATATTCATACTCGGGGTGATTTCGGATGCCGCCGACGGATACCTGGCCAGAAAAGCCAAACTACAGTCAAAAGCCGGATTGATCCTTGATCCTCTTGGGGACAAGATGCTTTTAATGAGCGCATTTATCTGCCTTTACATTATTGATAAGCTGCCGCTGCAGTTTCCTTTATGGGTTATACTTATTGTCATCAGCCGCGATGTGATCATTCTCATCGGCGCCGCAGTGATTTATATCGTCAAGCAGAATATTGAAATACTACCCACCCGATGGGGAAAACTTACTACCACTTTCCAGATGACCGCGGTGATATCGGTATTGATCGCGCTGCCGTTTTCTTTTATCTTCTGGTGGTTGGCGGTGATATTCACCGTTTTCTCGGGAATCGACTACATCAGAAGGGGGTTCGCAATTCTTTATGCTGTGGATACTCACCGCAATAATCGCTAGCTATCTCATCGGTTCAATACCTAGCGCCTATATATTCTGCCGTGCCTTAAAAGGAATCGATATCCGTACCGTAGGCTCAGGAAACGTGGGCGCGACCAACGCCCTCAGGGTTCTAGGAAAAAAATGGGGTATTTTTATCCTGTTTCTGGATATCCTTAAAGGACTTCTTCCCGTATTGCTACTGGGGAATATTACAATCTCAAAAACAACGCTTCTAACAAATGAACAACTGCGTTTTCTTATCGGGCTAAGTTGTATCTCAGGACACAACTGGACGGTATTTTTAAGCTTTAAAGGGGGCAAGGGTATCGCCACCACCCTAGGAACCCTGATCGGATTTGCCTGCACCATCCCGGGACTCAATGTTATCTTGAGCCTTCTGATCCTTACCTGGCTTTTAATATTTATTCTCTCCAAAACCGTTTCCTTAGCCTCCATAGCTACATCAGCGCTGCTCCCTGTGTATGCAGGACTCTTTAGACAATCAAGGTTCCTAATTATAGCCAGCCTGGTCTTGTCGTTATTTGCCATAATCCGCCACAAAACCAATATCATTCGACTGCTAAACGGCACTGAACCGCGCCTTAAATTCAAGAAAAAATAGCGCTTGCTGAAACCGCTTTCTAAATCTAGCTATTTAGTATTGAATAGAGGCGCTCACTCTTTTATACTTTAAGGTGAGAACGTACAATCGGTAAGGTCCCTACCAGCCATGCCGGCATCAAAATTACTGGCATAAAAGGAAGGTTGTATAGCCGGGCTGCCCTACATAGGGTGGCCCGGCTCTTAATCTATACCACCCCTTGAGCAAGAAAATAATAAAATTTGAATATTTCCATTGACAATTATGAAAGTGTTAATATAATTAAGCTAACATGGTAAAAAGATTCTTTTGCCTAACGTTCGGGTTTCTGCTTATATTTTCTTACCTAAATATACCTTCAGCTTGCGCTAGCTCGCAAGCTTCAACGTATTTATGTGATTTAGGCATAGCCTGTTATAATTTAGGTAAGTACGAAGAAGCTCTCTCGGAATTTAATAAAGTCCTGCTGATCGATCCCGCAAACAAAACCGCCCAGGATTACATCAATAAGATTTTCCAGGCTGAGAACCCGGCGCCAATATCCAGCAATATCGCTGCTAAAGAAACCCCGCAGCAGCCCAGACAAATATCCACTAGCGATAAACCTTACTTTTCAAAGAACAGAGATCAGGCTATGGATGAGTCATTTGATAGAATAGCCGGAGCTTTTCCGGCTCCTGTCAAACCACAGCCAAAAGTTACAGCTAATGAAAAAGAAAAGGAAGCTAACTATAAGGTTGGACCGATCAATATTACCGGAGAAGTACAGTTAAGAGCCGGAGTCACCCCAAAAGACGCTATCTGGAAACTGGCAAACTGGGATTTAAATGAGAAGAACTGGCGCATGCTTTCTGTAAACGCCTACGATAATAAGGCGGATACCTACGACAGAAGGATATACGACAGATTAAGAATAAACCTTGATTCTAACAATACCGAAGGTTTTGGAATGCACAGCATTATGATCGTAGATCCCTGGAGCTTCACCGGAAAAACCGACAAGGTAACAATAGCTGGCGTAGGAGGAGATGCTGCGGAAATTCAACTAAAATACTGGTCTAACACCCGCTATACTTTAAATGAAAATGTTTTAACCCTTATAAACGGGGATTCCTTTGGCCTTCCCGAAATTAAAGTATCTAATAATAATACTACCGTGCCAATTACAGTCACAAGCGGCTTTGGGAATATCTTTAACATCCCCAAACTTAAAATACACCGAGAATTCCAGCCGATCCGCCAGCTCGCGTTTGATTACAAATCTGATGCACTTAAGGTGGAAATCTTTCCTTTTGCCTATGAAAATAAGGCAGTGACCTTCGACGATCCGTTAAAACTCTCCAATAACCGCATATGGTGGGAAAATTCACCCTGGGTTAACGGCTGGACCCACGGCATGTTTAACCCAACGCCGGGGGACTTCACCAAGGGGCTCTGGGATATGAACATTCCATTTTTCACGCGCGATAGCGAAGGCCAGCGGTTGACTAGCTTGCGCGGAATGACGGTGAATTTTAACCCAAGCGAGAAAACGAGTTTTGTCTCAAGCGTAGCAGCACCAAGAAACCCCTGGCAGGATATTGCGGAAGTGGATAATATACTCTTTGCTAACCGGGCAAAACATTTTCTGATGGATAATCTACGTATCGGAGCTATCTATACCTCCAGGTTTGGCTTTAATATTGACCAAGACTATGAGACTGATGCCAGAAATTATGTCGCCGGAACAGACATAAGTTACGAATTTATTGACGGGCTTATGGCAAACGCCGAATTCGCCAGTTCAAAATCATATAACGATATAAGCAATGCAGATTTTAAAAGCGAAAAAACCGGAAACTCCTATTATGTCTCACTAATGGGGAGGTTCCCCAGGGAAAGCATTATCAATACGGAGTTTGGCTACGACGGCATCAAAGCCAATAACGAAGATAAGTTCTTTAATAAGTTCAGGGTTTTTGTCACCCGGATGG
>JAPLLR010000060.1 GCA_026387455.1 Candidatus Omnitrophota bacterium
CGTTGGTTTTGTGCTCATAGTCATAACGAGTATTACCGAAGGGCATCAAAAGTATTCA
This sequence comes from Candidatus Omnitrophota bacterium, assembly GCA_026387455.1. Taxonomy (GTDB): domain Bacteria; phylum Omnitrophota; class Gorgyraeia; order Gygaellales; family Profunditerraquicolaceae; genus JAPLLR01. Next base: position 59 of record JAPLLR010000060.1, read on the forward strand.
TACCCGTCGATTGCGCGTCATTAAGCGGCCAGGTATTTGAAAGTCAGCTTGCACAGGCATTTGATGATATGGCTGAGAACTTAAAGAAAACAACTGTATCTCGTGATGAACTCAATGCCGCCAACCGGCAGCTTGAGGCAAGTAATCAACAACTAAGAACTGGTGAACAACAATTAAAAGCAGCCAATCAACGATTACAAGCGACAGAAGAGCAGTTAAAGGCAAATGAAGAAGAGCTGCGCCAAGGCAAAACAGTATATAAGGCAATGTTTGAAGGTGCCATTAGTGGCATAGCGATTTATGAGGGGGTTAATGATGGCGGAGATTTTATTTTTAAAGATGTCAATCCTGCAGCGGAAAAAATAGATAAGATAAAAAAACAAGATCTGACAGGAAAGAGTGTTAAGGATGTATTTCCAGGTGTATATGAAATGGGCATTTTTGATGCGTTGAAAAGGGTTTGGAAAACTGGTAAAGAAGAGTACTTGCCGGCTGCTATGTATAAAGACAAAGAGATTAAAGAATGGAGAGAAAATCATATATTTAAGCTGTCTTCAGGCGAAGTAGTGGTGTTTTATAAGGATATTACAGAACTAAAGCAGGCAGAAGAGCAGCTAAAGGAAAATAATGAGCAGCTTAGAGCTTTAACTGCTAAGTTATCATTTACAGAAGATAGAGAAAGAAAACATATAGCCGAAGGTATTCACGACAGCATAATCCAGCCTCTGGTCTTTCTGGATATTAAAGCTAAATCGCTTGGCAAAACTACTAAAAATACCAAATTGATTGAAGCTTATAGTCAGATGAGGACTATACTTAATGAGCTTATTGAAAAAGCCCGAACATTTATATTTGATTTGAGCTATCCTACCCTTTACGAACTGGGATTGGAACCTGCAATAGAGGAATGGCTGCAAACGGAGATAGAAGACAAACACGAAATAGCGGCCGAATTTAAGGTAGAGACCCAAAGCAAAGACTTAGATCAAAATATAGCGACCTTTTTGTTTAAGTCTGCAAAAGAGTTGTTGATTAATGTAGTAAAGCATGCCAAAGCGAATAATGTCAAGGTTTCTATTGCCAGAAAGCAGAATAATATAATTCTTTGTGTGGAAGACGATGGGTGTGGTTTTAAGTCTTTCCGCTCTGATAAAAAACACAACTCATTGACAGGTTTTGGGCTTTTTAATATCCGCGAGCAAGTAACTTATCTGGGCGGTGAAGTAAGTATAGACTCGAAGGCTGGTATTGGCAGCAAGATTATTCTAACGGTCCCATTAACGGTCCCATTAAAGGACGAGGCTTATATTTAAAAGGGAGGTTATATGAGCATAAAGATATTAATAGTCGATGACCATGGGATATTGCGGGCTGGGGTCAAATTAATAATTGACCAGACCGATGATATGAAGATAGTGGGCCAGGCTTGTAACGGGCATGAAGGAATTGAACTTGCCCGGAAGCTAAAGCCTGATGTTGTTCTTATGGATATCAGTATGCCCGGTTTAAATGGTATCGAGGCAACCAAAGAAATCGTCAGTGAAAACCCTGATATTAAGATTTTGGCATTGTCTGCATATTGCAACAGGCGTTTTATAAAAGACATGCTTAAAGCCGGGGTTTCGGGGTATGCCCTTAAAGATACAATGGCCGACGAACTGATTTATGCTATTAAAAGTGTTCACGCTGGCCAGCGGTATCTAAGCGAAAAAGTTACAAAGCTTGTTGTGGATGACTATACTCAAGGCGGATCATCGGACTCTGCTGAAAAACTGCTGGACAAGTTAACGAACAGGGAGCGGGGGCTACTTCAACTAATTGCAGAAAACAAGACTACCAAGGAAACGGCAAAACTGCTTCACGTTAGCGTCAAAACTATTGAAGCCAGGCGACTCAATATCATAAAAAAACTTGGCGTATCCGGCACAGCAGAATTAACGAAAATTGCAATCAGAGAAGGTTTGACATCTATAGACTTTTAGTTTGTATTATCCGGGGCATTATTGCCTTTATTGTCGTGGGCCTTTTTCATTTCAGTAACACATAATGTTATAACATACAGGTTTTGGATTCTAAAAATATAGGGTTTTCCTAT
>JAPLLR010000018.1 GCA_026387455.1 Candidatus Omnitrophota bacterium
AGCTGGATTATAAATTAATCCCGGAAATATCCAGATACGATATTTATCCCGAGAGTTCTTATTAACTATATGCGCCTGTGGCCCAATGGATAGGGCACCAGCCTCCGGAGCTGGTTGTGACAGTTCGATTCTGTCCAGGCGCACCAGGAATAACATGAGAAAGAAAGTTATAGGGGTAATTGGTGGGCATAGCTGTACTAAGGAAGTGGAGCAATTAGCCCATAATCTAGGCAGAAAACTGGCTAAAGTGGCTGATATATTAGCCACAGGCGGTCTAGGTGGAACAATGGAGGCAGTTTCTTCAGGTTTCAAGGCTGCGGGAGGCCTAACCCTAGGTATTATACCGGGTTACGAGAAAAATTCCGCTAATAAACATGTGGATATCGTCCTACCTACAGGCTTAGGCTTGGCTAGAAATGTTTTAGTAGTTAAGGCTGCGGATGTAGTGGTAGCTTTGCCAGGCGAGGCAGGTACTCTTTCCGAAATCGCTTATTGTCTACAGTTCGGCATTCCGGTGATCAGTTTAAAATCCTGGGATATTCCGGGAGTAATCAAAGCTAAAACTGTTGAAGAAGCTGTGAAAAAGGTCAGGCAAATTTTAAGGGAAGGTAAGTCATGAAAGCCCAGGTGGTTAAATTCAAAAAAGTAGTCATTCTCGGCGGCGGCCCCAACAGGATCGGCCAGGGGATCGAATTTGATTACTGCTGCTGCCATGCGGCATACGCGCTTAAAGAAGAGGGTGTTGAGAGTATCATGGTTAACTGCAACCCTGAGACCGTTTCCACCGATTATGATACCTCAGACAGGCTTTATTTTGAGCCGCTTACTTTTGAAGACATAATGAACATCATTGAGCAGGAATTGCCGATGGGAGTAATCGTGCAGTTTGGCGGCCAGACTCCTCTTAACTTGGCAGTGTCTTTGCGTAAGGCTGGAGTGCAATTATTGGGCACAAGCGCCGACAGTATCGATATCGCCGAAGACCGCAAGCGTTTCCAGCAGATGCTACATAAGCTTGGCCTTTTGCAGCCGGCGAACGGCACAGCATTTAATTATGAAAAGGCAAAAGAGGTAGCTCGTAAGATCGGTTATCCGGTTTTGGTGCGGCCTTCTTATGTCCTGGGCGGCCGGGCTATGGAAATCGTCTATGATGAGTCAAGCCTGGAGCATTTTGTCAAACAGGCGGCAGCGGTTTCCGGGGAGCACCCTATTCTGATCGATAAATTTCTAGAGGATGCTATTGAGGCGGATGTGGATCTGATCGGGGACGGTGAGATTTTCGTCATCGGCGGGATCATGGAGCATATTGAGGAAGCGGGGATTCATTCCGGAGATTCGGCTATGTCTCTTCCTTCATATACGCTTTCCCATGAATTGCTTAATAAAATTCGCGAAGCCACCGTTAAGATGGCTAAAGAGCTGAATGTAATTGGGCTGATGAATGTGCAGTATGCCATTAAGGATGATAAAGTGTACGTTCTAGAGGTTAATCCGCGCGCATCGCGCACTGTACCTTTTGTTTCCAAGGCTATCGGAGTGCCTTTGGCCAAGCTGGCTACTAAAGTAATGTTGGGCAAGAAGCTTAAGGATCTTGGGTTTACTAAAGAGGTCATCCCGCAGTATGTGGCAGTCAAAGAATCGGTTTTTCCTTTCAGCCGTTTTCCGGGGGTGGATATAATTCTAGGGCCCGAGATGAAATCTACGGGTGAGGTAATGGGGATAGGTAAGGATTTTGGTGCAGCCTATATAAAGAGTCAGCTTGCCGCTGGACAAAAACTTCCCGAAAAAGGAAATGTTTTTATTTCGGTGCGCGACCGGGATAAGCGCACCATGCTTTTTATCGCCAAGAAGCTTCAGGATCTAGGATTCAATATTTACGCGACTAGCGGTACAGCCGCGGCGTTAGTTAGAAATAATATCTCGGTAACAATCCTACCCAAGATCGCTGAGGGTCGTCCTAATGTGCTGGATTTGATGAAGGACGGAAAGATTCAGTTAGTAATTAATACTCCGTCGGGAAGGGTCCCGCGCCAGGATGAAGTCCAGATCCGCTCGCATGTGATTCGTTATGGCGTTCCTTATACCACGACTATATCCGGGGCGCAGGCCACGGTAAATGGCATAGAGGCTATTGTCAGAAAAGACCTGGAAGTCACTTCGCTGCAGGAGTACCACCAAGCACATGGAAAAAGTAAGCGTAAAGACAAGTAGGCGGATTGAGTTAGTTGATATTACAGATAAGATTCAAAATGCGGTTTCTAAAAATAAAGTCAAAAACGGAGTCTGTATAGTTTTTTGCCCGCATACAACCGCTGGACTTACTATCAACGAAAACGCCGACCCTTCGGTGCAAAGTGATATTATCAACACCTTGAATAAGCTTATCCCTGCTGATGCCGGATATGCGCATTCAGAAGGTAACGCCGACAGCCATGCGAAATCGTCCTTATTGGGGGCATCGTTAAATGTCATTGTCGAAGACGGAAAGTTGCAGCTGGGCACCTGGCAGGGGATATATTTCTGTGAAAGCGACGGTCCGCGCAGCCGGGAAATTTGGATAAAAATAATCAATGCCTGAATTACCGGAAGTAGAAACCATAGCCCGTGAATTAAAGAAATCCGTGCTCGGTAAAAAGATTACCGAGGTCTGCGTTCATGTTCCGGTTGTTATACGCCAACCTTCGGTTGAGCAATTTAAGAAAGGCCTCACCGGCGCTACTATAAAGAATATATTACGCAAAGCCAAAGTCCTGATTTTGGAATTATCCAACGGCAAGGCTCTGACCATTCATCTGAAGATGACCGGACAATTGGTTTATCCCGGAAACGGGAAAACAAGTCGCGTGAGCTTTAGATTATCCGATGGCAAATACCTGGACTTTTTTGACCAAAGGCTCTTTGCGGACCTGCGGCTTCTGGATGATTGGAGGCAGCTGCCCTTTATCCGGGGGTTAGGCCCCGAGCCGTTCGATATAACTACAGAGTGGTTTTTCCAGATGCTTTCTAAGAAGAAGGCCAAGATAAAACCTTTGCTCATGGATCAAACTTTTATAAGCGGCGTGGGAAATCTTTATGCTGCAGAAGCATTATTCCGCGCTAAGATCGATCCGCAGAGGTCCGCCTCAAGCCTTTCCGATAAAGAATCGGCGTTGTTGCTTAAGGAGACTCAAGCGACTTTGCGTGAGGCCATTGTTCACAAGGGCTCATCCGTCGATAATTATGTGCAGCTGACCGGACTTCCCGGAGGGTATGTTAAGTATCACAAAGTTTATGACAGGGAAGGAAAACCGTGTATAATGTGTAAAACTCCGGTAAAAAGAATTGTTTTGGGCGGAAGAGGGACGTATTTTTGCCCCAAGTGCCAGAGGTAAATTTGAAAAGCAGAGTTAGGGTTCACGGGTTTATTATATTTTGCACACTTCTGGTTGTTACCGTATTTCCCAAGGTATTTTTGCGTAGCGGCTCTTTGGGATTGTCAGAAGAAGTTTTGTCTATCGTAGGTATTGCCTGCGTGCTCCTGGGTCAAATATTTCGGCTTTCCAGCCGCGGGTTTAAATCCGAGCAGTCAAAAAACGGCGGGGCTCTGGTAGAAGGCGGGCCGTATTCGCTAGTGCGTAATCCTATGTATCTGGGGATTATCCTTATTGGCTTGGGCTTGGTGATGATGCTGTTTAAGTGGTGGGCAATATGCGTATTCTTAGTCGTATTCTCCTCTATCTATATCCGGCTTATTTTCCAGGAAGAGAAAAAGCTGGTTAATTTGTTTGGCGCGACTTTTAAGGCCTACTGCAAAAAGGTCCCGGCAATCATCCCATCTTTTAACATGGCGTTAAATTCCGAGATCAGTAATTATCTACCGCTAAAGTCTTCCTGGCTAAAGAGAGAGATGGGCTCCATTTGCGGGGTGTTGGTCTTTGCGCTGGCAGTCAAGTCCTGGGAGAATATTTCCGTAGTAGGATATGTTCTTATTGTTGAGCGCTTGGCAGTTTTGATATTGATGATAATTTTAGCCGCGGCTTTAGCCGTGTATCTAATCAGTAAAACTGATGTCTGCAAAAAAAGCCTTTAACACAAAAGCAAAATTAATTTCCAATCAGCATATAAGCGGTAATAATTGGCATGCGCTTTTACGTGTTCCGGCTATAGCTGCAAAGGCTGTCCCGGGACAGTTTATCCAGGTCAGGTTTTCCGAAGGAATTGAGCCGCTGTTGCGCCGGCCGTTTAGCATTCATGGCGCGCGGGGCGCGGATATCAGCATCATGTATGAAGTTGTCGGCACCGGCACCCGGATATTCTCAGAGAAAAAAGCCGGTGAAACTCTTGAGGTTGTCGGACCCCTGGGTAACGGATTTGATATTTCTCTTTCCCGTTGTAAAGGGGTAGAGGTTTCCATATTGGTTGCTGGGGGCATGGGGGTGGCGCCGCTGGTTTTTCTTGCCCAGAAGCTTTCCACTATCAGCTCAAAACTTGAGACAGTAGTTTTGGTCGGTGGTCGTACCAGAGAGCAGGTGCTGTGTCTTAATGAGTTTCGTAAGACCGGCTGTGCGGTGAAAGTATCTACGGATGACGGCTCAAGTGGTACCAGAGGCAGGGTAACCAATCTCTTGGAGAACGCATTGCGCAAGATCGATGATCCGGAATGCACCATGGTTTACGCCTGTGGTCCAAAGTCCATGCTTAAAGGCGTGGATACCGTTGTAAAAAAGTTTGGAATCCCTGCGCAACTATCTCTGGAGTCACACATGGCCTGTGGAATCGGCGCCTGTCTTGGTTGCGTGGTGGATACTACTGAAGGATATAAACGCGTTTGCAAAGAAGGTCCGGTATTTAACGCTCAAGAACTAACTTGGGGGGAGAGGACAGAATGAGCCAACTATTATGTGTGGCGATGGGTTTGGTTGCTGGAGTCTTAAGCGGAATATTCGGCATCGGAGGGGGGATAATTTTGATTCCGGCAATGATCTTTCTTCTGGGCTTGACCCAGCATCAGGCGCAGGGCACGACTTTAGCTGCGATGATACCTCCCATTGGTTTTCTGGCGGCTTGGAAATACTGGCAGGCGGGAAATGTAAAAATAGGGGTTGCGGCATTTATCTGCATAGGTTTTTTTGTAGGTGGCCTCCTGGGAGCGATTTTTGCCCAGCAGGTGCCTGATCCCGTGCTGAAAAAAATATTCGGGGTGTTTTTGCTCATCGTGTCTTTGACTATGATCATAGGTAAATAATATGACGGTAAACTTAGCGGTATCCATAGGAAAGCTTAAACTTAAGAATCCGGTGATGGTGGGTTCGGGGACATTCGGCTATGCCGAGGAGTTCGGGGATTTTGTCGATCTTAAAAATCTCGGGGCAATTGTCACCAAAACTATCACCATTAAACCGCGCTCAGGAAATCCTTCGCCGCGTACCTGCGAGACTCCGGCGGGAATGCTTAATTCTATTGGCCTAGAGAATCCGGGTATCGATAAATTTATCAGCGAAAAACTCACTGAGCTGTTAAAGATCGGTCCACCTATTATTGTTAGTATCTCTTCTATCGGCGACCCTAAAGAATTCATCACGCTTGCTGCTCGGCTGGATAAGATCAAGGCTGTGGCGGCTATTGAACTGAATTTATCCTGTCCGAACATCAAGGAGCACTCCCGGCTTATTTCTCAGAACCCCAAATTCACCCATGCGGTGGTGAAGATGACGCGTAAGGTGACTAAGAAAACGCTGATTGCCAAACTGTCTCCCAATGTAACGGATATTGTGGAAATCGCAAAGGCCGCCGAAGATGGCGGTGCTGATGCCGTTAGCCTGATTAATACCTTAGGAGGTATGAGCATTGACGTAAAGTCGCGCACGCCGAAAATCGCCATGATCACCGGTGGGCTTTCCGGCCCGGCAATCCGGCCGGTGGCGGTATGCATGGTCTGGGAGACGTATAGAAAAATTAAAATTCCTATTATTGGAATGGGTGGTATAATGGATACTCAAAACGCGCTGGAGTTTTTTATGGCCGGAGCCACCGCGGTCAGTATCGGTACGGGTAATTTTATCAATCCCGGATTGACTATGGAAATTATCAGAGGCCTGGAATCTTATTTAAGCAAAAATAAATTAAGCGGTATCAACCAATTAACCGGGAGTGTAAAAACATGAAGCCAAAGCTAATCCTTGCCCTGGATGTGGATGATCTAAGAAGAGCAAAGTATTTCATCAACAAGCTTTATCCGACGATAAAGATTTTTAAGGTGGGAGTGCATCTCTTTACTGCCTGCGGTCCGCAGGTGATAGAGTTTATCCGTAAAAAAGGGGCAGAGGCATTCCTGGACTTAAAATATTTTGACATCCCTAATACCGTGGCCGGAGCAGTCAGACAGGCAGTGCGGATGCGGGTGAAGATGCTGACTATGCATATTTTAGGCGATGAAGAGATGATCAAAGCAGCGCTGGCCGCGGCAAAAGGTGAGGCGCGTAAATTAAAAATTAAGCGGCCGTTGTTGATAGGTGTCACGGTCTTGACCAGCAAAGAAGCAAATTTCAGCGATGTATTGACCCTGGCGCGTATCGGAATTGACTCTGGGCTAGATGGAGTGGTTTGTTCTGTGCGAGAGGCAGGGCTTTTACGCAAGAAATTCAAAAAACGTTTTGTGATTGTCACTCCCGGAATACGTCAGGGAACCTCGGCAAAGTTCGATCAGAAGCGCACTGCTACGATTGAGGAAGCGATTAAAGCAGGAAGCGATTATCTGGTGGTTGGCAGGCCTATCCTGCAGGCGCAAAATCCACTTTCGGTAGCCAAAGAACTTGCCAGTGGTAAATAGGCCAAAGGAGATTCTCATGCCGGATGATATACAGGGCTTGATAGAAAAGATCAATCAGGAAGGCGTTCTTGCTGCCGAAGAAAAAGCTCGTCAAATTATCCAGCAGGCTGAGCGTAAAGCCGATTCGCTTATTGCTAAAGCCCAAGCCCAAGCGCAGAGTCTTATCAGCGGCGCTCGGGAAGAAAATCTCAAAGAACAGGATAAAGTTAAAGCCCTTTTGAATCAGGCCGGCCGTGATTTGCTGCTAGTGGCTCGTGATGAAATCAACGCCATGCTTATGCGCTTGATCACTCAGGAAGTCCGCCACGCACTTTCACCGGAAGCGCTTTCTAAAATTATTAGTTCTCTTATCCAGAATCTTTCGGGCAAACACTCAGGCGAGGTGGCGGTCACGCTTAATAAAGAAGATGCACAAAAAATTACCGAACATTTTCTTGGCCGACTTAAGGAAGAGACAAAAAAGCAGATAGTTTTAAAGTCGTCGGAGGAGATCCACGCTGGATTTATTATCAGTTTTGACTCCGGTAAATCTCAGTTTGATTTTAGCGACAAGGCGCTTGCTGAATATATAGGCACATACCTTAAGCCAAAGTTAAGAGATATTCTGCAGGGTTAGCATGCCAAGCTTCTATACTTATTTCATTTCAAGTCTCCCAATGCTACGTTTTGGACAGCCCCTCCCGTTTTCTTACGCCGTATTTTTGGGGAAATGTTCTGAGCTTATTCCGGCTGAAGATTTTAAGATACTGAGTAGCCCGGAAGATTCAACTCGTTTGCCGTTGGTAAAGGAGATCAAGTGTTTTAAGGAAATGTTAGCCAATGAGCTGGTGAAGGTCCGCGCCGCAAGCAAAAAGGTGAACCCTGAGAAATATTTGCGGCCCGACCGATACTCGGGGCAATCGATTTATCATATCGCCTTAGCCGCGCATCGCAATCCTTCGCCGCTGGAGGCCGAAAGGTATTTGGATCAGGAGCGCTGGAATTATCTTGAAGAAAAATCATTCGGCCATTATTTTGATTTGGAGGCCTTAATTATTTACGCGCACAAGCTTTTAATATTGGAGCGTTGGGAAAAAATCAATAGCGCGCCTAGTCATAGTCTTTTAGAAGAAGCAATTCGCCAAGGGTGAATATGTTGGCAAAAAGAACAGGGACTATTATAAAAATAAGCGGCAATATGGTGAGCGCTGAATTTGGTACTTTTGTTATTCAGAATGAGGTGGCTTATATTTTGCATGGCAAAGAGCGTTTGAAGGCCGAAGTCATTCGCGTGCGCGGTAAGATCGCTGAAATGCAGGTTTTTGAAAACACCTCTGGCATTAAGGTCGGAGAGCAGGTGGAGTTTTCCGATGAACTTTTGTCTGTGGAGCTGGGCCCTGGTTTGTTGGGTGAGATCTTTGACGGCTTGCAGAACCCACTGCCCGCTCTGGCAAAGGAGTGCGGGTTCTTTTTAAAGCGGGGAGTTTATCTGGAGGCGTTAAAGAGTGATGCGCAGTGGGATTTCACCCCCCTGGTTAGGCCAGGTGACATGGTCCGCCCCGGAGAAAAAATAGGTTTTGTTCCGGAGAAGATATTCAAGCATTATATATTTGCGCCATTTAATCTGCAGGGGCCACAGGAAGTAATAAGTGTTGCTGGAGAAGGAAAATATAATCTGAAGCAACCTATATGCCGCTTGCGCGATGCTAATGGAAGGGAATCTGAGGTTAACCTGGTGCAGTCCTGGCCGGTGAAGGTGCCCATACAGGCCTATACTGAGAAATTAAAACCTATTGAACCGTTGGTTACTAAGATGCGCTTGATAGATTCGCTTTTTCCAGTGGCCCGCGGTGGGACATATTGTACTCCTGGGCCTTTTGGAGCGGGGAAAACCGTTTTGCAGCAGTTGACCAGTCGTCATGCGGAAGTGGATGTGGTAATTATCGCTGCATGTGGTGAGCGCGCAGGAGAAGTGGTAGAGACTTTAAAGACTTTTCCGAAGCTAACTGATCCGCGCACAGGGAAGCCCTTGATGGATCGCACAGTGATTATCTGCAATACTAGTTCTATGCCGGTGGCCGCGCGCGAATCTAGCGTTTATACCGCGGTGACCATTGCCGAATATTATCGCCAGATGGGGCTTAATGTTTTGCTTCTTGCGGATTCCACTTCTCGCTGGGCGCAGGCTATGCGCGAGATGTCCGGCCGGTTAGAGGAGATTCCCGGAGAAGAGGCTTTCCCGGCGTATCTGGAATCTCGAATTGCTTCTTTTTATGAACGCGCCGGATTAGTGCGGCTTTATGATGGCTCAACCGGGTCAGTTACTATCGGTGGAGCAGTCAGTCCGGCCGGAGGGAATTTTGAAGAGCCGGTGACGCAGGCTACATTGAAAGTAGTAGGGGCGTTTCATGGATTATCCCGAGAGCGTTCGGATTCCCGCAGGTATCCGGCGATAGACCCGTTGATCAGCTGGAGCAAGTATTGGAGTTTTATTGACGAGAAGGAGGCTAAGCGCGGCCATGATATCCTGCGTAAGTCTAATGAGGTGGCGCAGATGATGAAGGTTATCGGAGAAGAAGGCACCTCACTAGCTGACTACATAGATTATCTTAAGGGAGATTTTTTTGATTTCGTTTATCTGCAGCAAAACGCTTTTGACAAGGTGGATGAGGCTACTTCCGCAGACCGCCAGAAATATGTCTTCAACTGTATTTATGAAATACTCAATGCAGTATTTTCTTTTGCTTCAAAAGAAGAGGCAATGCATTTTTTCCAGCAGCTACGCCAGCTTTTCCGGGGGTGGAATTCCAGCCCATGGGAATCGGGAGAGTTTTTAAAGACAGAGCAGGAGATTCGCGGGTTTTTGAAACAAAATATTGCCGTAGATAAGGAAGTAGCGCATGCATAAAGACTATACTGATATTATTGCTATTGCCGGAGATGTGATTACGGTGGAAGCTGAGGGTGTAGGGTATCAAGATATCGCTCAGGTTACTACTAAACGCGAGATTTCATTAGCCCAGGTTATCCGGATTGACGGTAAGAAGGTTTCTTTGCAGGTTTTTTCCGGCAGCAAAGGTATTTCTACAGCGGACAAGGTGCGTTTTTTCGGGCATGCCATGAGGGTCTCATCGGGTGAGAATCTGCTGGGCCGTATTTTTAACGGAAGCGGCTTGCCTTTAGATAAGGGTCCGGAGTTAACTGATAATATGATTGAGATTGGCGGAGCTCCGGTCAATCCGGCTAAGCGTATTATACCAAACAAGATGATCCGCACCGGCATCCCGATGATTGATGTTTTTAATTCACTGGTAGAATCCCAAAAGCTTCCTATTTTTTCCATAGCCGGGGAGCCTTATAATGAGCTTTTAAGTCGCATTGCCATCCAGGCAGAAGTGGATATTATTATCTTGGGTGGGATGGGGCTAAAGCATGATGATTATCTGTTTTTCCGTGACACTCTCGAGGAGCATGGGGCACTCACTCACTCCATTTTTTTTATTCATACTGCTTCTGACCCCGTTGTTGAGTGTCTGTTGGTTCCTGACATAAGTCTGGCTGTAGCTGAGCAGTTTGCTTTGCAGGGGAAGCGGGTATTGGTGTTGCTTACGGATATGACTAATTTTTGCGACGCGCTGAAAGAAATATCCATCACCATGGAGCAGGTGCCTTCAAATCGTGGATACCCAGGAGATCTTTACAGTCAGATGGCTGCTCGGTATGAAAAGGCGGTGGATTTTGAGGGAGCGGGCTCCATTACCATCCTGGCCGTGACCACTATGCCTGGAGATGATGTGACCCATCCGGTGCCGGACAATACCGGATATATTACTGAAGGCCAGTTTTATTTGAAGAACGGAGTAATTGAACCCTTTGGGTCACTCAGTCGTTTAAAGCAGCAGGTCAATGGTAAGACTCGAGACGACCATCGTACTATCATGGACACCATGATCCAACTTTTTGCGAACTATCGCCAGACTCGTGAGAAACAAGCTATGGGCTTTCAGATGAGTAATTGGGATAGTAAACTATTGCATTACGGCCGGCTTTTTGAGGAGCGCTTTATGTCTTTAAAGGTGAATATTCCTCTTGAGAAATCCCTGGACTTGGGGTGGTCGACGCTGGCGGAGTGTTTCCTGCCTGAAGAAACCGGAATAAAGAAGTCGATGATAGAGAAGTACTGGCCTAAAATAGGGGCTAGTAACTCGTAACTAGTAATTTCTATGGCCAAGGTAAAACTTACCAAAGGAGAGCTCAAGCGCCAGCGCGATGCCCTCCGTCAATATGAGCGTTACCTTCCTACGTTGCTTTTAAAGAAACAACAGTTGCAGCTGGAAATACTTCAGCAGCACAGCAATCTCTCCGAGAAAAAATATCTACACGAGAAAAAGAAAGAGTCTATTTTGCACTGGGCCGGGTTATTAAGTGAGGCCATGCCGGAGCTTAAGCTGTGGCTTAGGCCTTTAAAGGTTTTGACTTCCATTCGCAATATCGCTGGGGTGGATGTGCCGGAATTCCTGCGGGGGGAATTTGCGCAATCAGAGTATGATTTGTTCACTACGCCTTTATGGGTGGATTTTGCTATAGTGGCGTTACGTGGGCTGGTGGCGATTGAAATTGAAATCGCGGTAATTGAAGAGGGGTTGAATATTTTAAAGCAGGAGTTACGCATTACTACACAGCGGGTGAATCTTTTTGATAAAATTAAAATTCCCGAGGCTCGGGAGGCTATTCGGCTGATTAAGATTTATATTGGTGACCAGATGTCTAATGCTGTTGGACGCTGCAAGATCGCTAAGCGCAAAATTGAGGAGCTCCAGCTTCAGGAGGCTGCGGTATGATCGTAACCATGAAGAAGGTGACGCTCATCGCTTTAGGTAAAGACTCTAAGGAAGCGGTGAAGGCGTTGCGAAGGCTCGGGGTAATGCACGTAGAGCATGCCCAGCCGCCCAAAGGAAAAGACATTAACCAGATACAGGAGGACATTTCTTTTCTTGGCCAGGCTTTGGATGTGATCTCTAAAGCTGAATTCACTACCGGTTGCGAAGGAAGTCTTGCGCGTAAAGACATTAGTGATTGGAAAAGCTCCTGTCGGCACATTATCGACGTATGGAAAAGGCTTGATCAGCTTCAAGAGTTTCGCAGGGCTCTGGTGGCAAAAATTGAAGAATATCGGCCCTGGGGCGATTTTGATCCCGGCAGTATTCATCAATTGGCCGGTAAGCATGTTTTTATGCGGTTGTATCAGGTGCCGGTGAAAGAAATTAGCCGATTTCCAGAAGTCGTAATAGTCAGGAAGATTTTTACCAAGGCGAATAATGTTTATTGCGTGGCTATTTCAGATAATAAGTTTGATTGTTCTTTTCAGGAGGTGGAGCTGCCAAAGCTTGGGATATCTCAAATGCAAAAGCGTCTAGCTGAGGACAGCCGGGTAATTGAAGCGCTTAGCGATGACCTTAAGGGATTGTTTTGTTATCAGCTTAAGCTTTTGGAAATAAAAACTTCGCTGGAAAAGGAAATGGAGTTGCAGTTGGCCATAAGCGGTATGGCCCAGGCGGGAAGCCTTACCTATATATCGGGATACGCGCCTTTTGACAGTGAAAAGGCTTTGAGAGATTTAGCTGGCAGGCAAAGGTGGGGCATTTGTGTTGATGATCCGGCGCCCGATGATTCGGTTCCCACGTATCTGCGTAATCCCCGGTGGGTGAAGCTGATCAATCCGGTATTTCGCATGCTCGAGGTGGTTCCGGGATACCATGAGCTGGATATCAGCCCGATATTTTTGTTATTTTTGTCGTTGTTCTTCGGCATGATTATTGGAGACGCCGGATACGGCATGGTTTATTTCAGCCTCACCTTTATCGCTCAGCGCATCTGGGGCAATAAAGTAAAGGACCATTCGGTTTTTTTTCTCTTCTATCTTTTTAGTTTTTGCGCTATTATATGGGGGCTGCTTACCGGCACTATTTTTGGCCAGGAATGGTATTTGGCCAAAGGTTACAGGGCGCTCCTCCCGGTCCTTAATGATACGAAATTCTTGCAGACATTCTGTTTTTTTCTCGGAGCCAGCCACCTGACCCTGGCGCATTTGTGGCGGGCGGTTTTGAAGCTTCCTTCGCTGACTGCCCTGGCGGATGCGGGTTGGATAAGTATCTTGTGGGCGGCGTTCTTTCTGGCAAAGACCCTTATCCTAGGAGACGCCTTTCCTTTCTTTGGGAGATGGATGATTGCCGGCGGTATTACTTTGGTGGTCTTTTTTACCAGCCCCCAGAGAAATATCTTTCGTACAATTGGGGAAGGCCTGGCAACAATAGCTTTGAACCTGGTGAATAATTTCACCGACGTGGTTTCTTATATCCGTCTTTTTGCGGTTGGTTTGGCAGGGGTTGCGATATCGGATACAGTGAATACTCTGGCCGCTACAGCGGGAAGCGCAAATGTGCCGGTGCAGGTGATAATAGTCTTTTTGGGGCACACCATAAATATCATTTTGGGGCCGATGTCGGTGCTGGTGCACGGGATAAGGCTAAACGTTTTAGAGTTTTCCGGGCATGCAAATGTGACCTGGAGCGGAGTTTCCTACAAACCACTTAAGGAATAATCTAGGAGGGGGACAGGATGGAAAACGGACTTTTAGTTCAGTTTAAAGATTTGGGTGCAATTGCGGTGTTGGCACTTGCGGCAGTCGGTTCGGGCGCAGGGGCGGGGATCGCCGGAATGGCGGCAATCGGGGCCTGGAAAAAGAATTTTTCCCAGAACAAAAGCGCTTCGTTTCTCTTGGTGGCGTTGACCGCGGCTCCTCTTACCCAGACTATTTACGGATACATTGTTATGAATAAAATGGTGGAGCTGGCAAATAAGGGACAATATTTGTGGGGAGTGGGAATATTCGCCGGGATCGCCATAGGTTTTTCCGCCTACTGGCAAGGTAAATGCGCGGCCGCAGCCTGTGACGCTATGGGAGAAACTGGCAAGGGGTTCGGCAATTACATTGCGATTTTGGGCATGACGGAAACGGTTGCGCTTCTGGTGATGGTGTTCAGTATCGTTTTTCTGGGACGGCTGTCTTAACCAGGGGAGGAGAGTCATGTTTAGAAGGTATAAGTTATTGATTTTGGTTTTGGCATTTTTGTGCATAGTTGTGGTATCCTACGCGCAGATTGCCGCGGGGGTTATGTTTTTGCGTAAGCGTGTGCATCATCTGACCCAGCAGGATTCCGCGGGAGTGGATAAGGTGACTAAGGAGTTGACTGCTCAGCTTAATCTTACGCCTGACCAGCAGACTAAGGCGCAGGATATTGTTTTCAATACTAGGAAAAGTATTGAAGCCGCCCTGGAACAGGGAGAAAGCGGTCTTAGCGCTATTCTCACTGAAGATCAGAAGGTAAAGTTTGACGAGTACAAGGTGAAGATCAAGGATGAGATAAAGGCTGGATCGGTTGGAGAGGAATAGGCTATTGTGTTTGCTCCGGTTTGTAACCATGCCAAAATTCTCTTCGCCCCAGAGGGGTCTTCGATAATTTTGGCATACTCGCCGGAGCCTCGCTAGACAAAAAATTATTGTGCTCGGGGGCGCTTAGCTCAGCTGGTTAGAGCGTCTGATTTACATTCAGAAGGTCACAGGTTCAAGTCCTGTAGCGCCCACTATAAATAATCATTGCAACAATTGTTCTTTTAGGTTAGAATCTACATCCTACAACTTTAGGGGACGTGGTGTAGCCTGGTTTAACACATCGCCCTGTCACGGCGAAGACCGCGGGTCCGAATCCCGTCGTCCCCGTAAATTTGCCTTAACTGTTCTTGCTGGCAAATTATACCGGCGAATATGCCAAAATTATCGTAGAAAATTTTGGCATATTTTATGAGCCGGTATCCAATACGTACGACAAGCGCTTGCGCGAGGGAAAACCCCCATGTTACCCCCTCCCCCTTGTCAATCTTACCCATTCATGCTAATATTTGCATTATAAAAAGGAGATTCCTCATGGCAACTATTGATGATTTTAGAAAATTAGAGTTCAAAGTCGCTGAAATTAAAGAAGTTAATGATCATCCTAACGCCGACAGGTTGTATGTAATTACTCTGGACCTGGGGGGGCGCACCAAGCTGGTAGTGGCCGGGATCAGAGGTTCGTACCCAAACCGGGAAGAGCTGATCGGCAAGCAGGTGGTAGTGGTGGATAACCTGGATTCTGCAGTTTTGCGGGGGGTGGAGAGCCAGGGGATGATTCTGGCTGGCAGTGATGAAAGCGGAGTGTTTATCGTCAGCCCTTCGAAACCTTTAAAATTAGGAAGCGTTGTTAAATGAACCAGTTTGTGCCGTCAGAATATTGCTTAAAATGCCGGGGTTGTTGCAGGTTCCGTGACCAGAACTCCGTGTGGTCTCCCTGTCTTCTGGATGAGGAGATCGTGGATTTTGCCGACAACAAAGAGATACCTGCGGTTTCCGTATCCTTGACTAAACATCTGGATCTGGTGTCTGCTCCGGGTGAAGATGGATATCTTTGTCCTTTTCTAAATCCTGCGGACAATATTTGCAAAGCATATCTACAGCGGCCATTTGAATGCCAGCTGTATCCGTTTTTACTAAACCTCAGGTACAATAAGGTTATCCTGACCATCGACCTTAACTGCCCTTACGCAAAAGAGAAGATGAATACTCCGGAATTCAAGGAATATGCTGTTTACTTGGCTGAGTTTCTTAATTCGTCAGCTCAGATGGAAATTTTAAAGGGCAACCCTCATGTCCTGCAGGCCTATGAAGAGGTCAAGGATATTGTGGAGTTAAACTTCCCGGACACCTCGCATTAACAAAGTGAAACTTAATAAGCTTACCCTTAAAGACCGAGTACTTTTCCGACGCTATCTTGGCTTATCCGGACACAAGCTGTCAGTATATTCTTTTGAGAACATTTTTATATGGATTAGTCTTTTTAATATCCGCTGGCAGGTGATCGATGCTAATCTTTGCGTATTCTTTTGTGATTCCATAGGGTGCTTTCTTTATTTTTCTCCTCTTGGCAAAACCAAAAGCCCCGAGGCAGTAAGGGTGGCGTTTGAGGTTATGGATGGCTGTAACAAAAACAAGGAGATCTCCCGGATTGAGAATGTGCAGGAGTCTGAGCTCGATTTTTACAGAGATTTAGGTTACACTTGCAAAGAAAAATCTTTGGATTATCTCTGTTGCCGGGTGGATTTGGCGTATTTAAAAGGGGACAAGTTTAAATCAAAACGCGCTAGCTGTAATTATTTCATCAAACATAATGATTTTGAATATCTGTCGTATTCTTCAAAGCATAAAGACAGCTGTCTGTGGTTGTATGATTACTGGATGGAGCAGCGTTTAAGTAAAAATAACGAATGTTTCTATCGGGGTATGATGCAGGATAGTTTAAAGAGTTTTCAGGTCCTGCTAGATAATTTCTCAAAGCTTGATTATACGGGCAGGGTGGTGCTGATCGGCGGGCAGCTGCGGGCGTTTACCTTCGGATACCGGATTAGCGCAGATACTTTTTGTATTCTCTATGAGATAACTGACCTTATGATCAAGGGTTTGGCGCAGTTTATTTTCCGGAAATTCTGTTCAGAGTTAAAAGATTATACGTACATAAATATCATGGATGATTCGGGGCTGGAGAGTCTTAAGAAAGTAAAAATGTCGTATCATCCGGCCAAGCTTGTCCCGGCATATATCGCAAAACGAACAGTTCTCTAAAATCTATTGTTTAGCGGGTCCTGCCTTGGCTTGTCCTGCGCGCGGCTTTTGGCCGTGCTCGGATCAAGCCAAGTCACCCGCTAAACTTACTATTAACTTGCGATCTCGCCAGGTGTATTTCTTCATCTGGCGGGAGGCTTGGCTTGGTTTCGAGCGGGGCGTCCGAGGAACCGAGCGGGCATGGATCACCCGCTATACACAGACTAAGTGAGAGCGAGGTCCGCAGGCCGAGCGAAGTTTTGCCTCGCAGGGGCAAAACGAGCGCCCCCGCGAGAAACAAGACAAGCCCACCCGCCATGAGGCGGAGCGAGAGATTGGATAGGTTAGGACCCGCTAAACAATAGACAAACATGACACAGCATATTAATGATGTAGAATTTACGATTTTTGATACCGAAACTACCGGGCTTGATCCGGCGTCGGGGGACAGGATTGTGGAGATCGCGGCTGTGCGTTTTAAGGGTAGTCAGCGCTTGGCGACTTTTCAGAAGCTAGTTAACCCTCACCGCGAGATTTCGGAGGCAGCGTACAAAGTCAATCGTATATCAGCAGAAATGTTGCAGGATGCTCCGGATATAAAAAAGGTGATGCCGGAGTTTCTGAAGTTTATCAAGGATAGCTGTTTGTGTTCTTACAATGCGGGATTCGATATGGAATTCTTGAATAATGAGCTGACGCTTTTGGGCCGGCCGCATTTGGAAAATGTTGTGGTTGTGGATGCGCTGAAGATGTCCCGCCGCCTGCTTCCGGGATTAGAGCGCTACGCGCTATGGTTTGTATCGGATAGCTTGGGGATCAAAACCCAGCAGACCCACCGGGCATTCTCAGACGTGGAGATGACTTTGGAAGTATTTTCCCGGCTTAAGGCTATGCTTCTTAGTAAGGGGATCTCGGATTTTACCAGCTTCTCGCACTTGTTTACTATTAACCCGAAACTTTTGGAAGACATTAATGCTCAGAAGCTGGCGCAAATACAGGAAGCTATAGATTTGGGAGTGAGGATACGCATACGCTATCTTCCTTCGACAGGAGGAGACCTTTCAGAGCGGGAGATTATCCCCAAGGAGCTCAAGCAGGATAATAAGCGTGATTATTTGGTGGGCTATTGCTGCCTGCGCTGCGAAGAGCGTATTTTCCGCTTAGACGGAATATTGCATTTGGAGATACTGTGATAAAGATAGATCTTCCAATTTCTCTTAGGCGTGCGATCTTAGCTCTGGGTAGCCAGACTAAGAATACCGTATGTTTTGCCCAGAATAAAACCGCCTATGTCAGCGCAGTGCATAAAGATCTGAGTGACCCAAAAGATTTCTCGGTATTTGAGAAAGATGTAAGGTATTTTTTAAAGCAGAAGCCAAAGATTATAGCCAGCGATTTGCATCCGGAATATTCTTCAAGTAAGTATGCCCGGGAATGCGTATCAGAGCATCAGAGCATCAGGGTTTTAGAAGTGCAGCATCATCATGCGCATATCGTAAGCTGCATGGTGGAGAATGAGCTCAAGGACAAATTAGTCATCGGTGTGGCTTTTGATGGGACCGGTTTAGGCAGCGATGGCGCGCTTTGGGGAGCGGAGTTCCTGATTTGTGACTATAAAAATTCTATCCGTGTCGCGCATTTAAAAGAGGTCGCGCTTATTGGAGGAGAAAAAGTCATACTTGAGCCATGGAGGCTGTTGGCAGCTTTAGGTTTGGACAGGCCCACCCTAGTTAAAAGAAAAGAATGGGAGTTGGTGAAAAGAATGCAGGCAAAAGCATTTAATTCTCCCTTAAGCAGCAGTATGGGTAGATTGTTCGATGCGGCGGCGGTATTGATATTGGGGAAATGCCGGGCGAATTTTGAGGCGGAATTGGCTATTGAGCTCGAGAAAAAAGCTTATAGCTTTGAGTCGTCATCCGTGAATTATAAATTCAAAGTTATAAAAGATAAAGGAAGTTACATCATTCATCCGAAACCGGTGTTCCGGCAGATGATGAAAAGTTTGAAAGCTCGAGAGGTAAAACCTGAGATCGCCTATCGTTTCCATCTGGCTGTGGCCCAGATGATCGCCGAGGTTTGCCTCAGCTTAAGGAAAAGCTCCTTGATCGATAAAGTAGTTTTGTCGGGCGGAGTGTTTCAAAATTACCTTTTGCTGCGCCTAAGTCTGGATTTATTATACAGGCAAGGGTTTAGGGTTTTTATACACAAGAAATTGTCCTGTAACGATTCTGGCCTGTCTCTTGGCCAGGCAGTGATCGCAGGATCGAGGTAAGGAGTGTCCCGCCTCGTAACATGTGTCAAAATTCTCTCCGTCCCATTAGGGGACTTCGATAATTTTGACACACTCGGCGGGGTTTCGCGGACACTCGAAAAAAAAGAGGCGCTCAATGTGTTTGGCTATACCCATGAAGATCAAAAGGCTCAAGGGTGAGTTTGCCGAGGTGGAATCCGGCAGGCTGACCCGTACCATCAACATCCAGATGATTGCCGATATAAAGGTAGGGGAGTATGTTTTGGTGCATGCTGGGTTTGCTATTCAAAGAGTTGACCCTGAAAGCGCTAAGGAAACACTGAGGATGGTAGAGGAAATGAAATAGCTGACCCCTTGCCAAAACATCCCAAAATTCTCTTTGATAATTTTGAGATTGGCTGTGGGGTAAATTCGCACAGATAACTTACGTTGCGCCTTTAGCGTTTCCGTAAGTTATGTGCTCATTTATGAAATATATTGACGAATACCGTGATATAAAATTAGTGAAGAAGGTCGCGAAAGGTATCCGCGCAGTTATGCCTCCTAGGCAGGTGAATATCATGGAGGTCTGCGGCACGCATACTCAAAATTTCTTCCGTTTCGGGCTGGATAAGATGCTTCCTGGGAATCTGCGGCTTATCGCTGGTCCGGGATGTCCGGTATGCGTAAGTAGCCAGGAATATATCGACGCGGCCATTGCTTTGACCAGAAGAAAAGAGGTGCTTATCCTTACCTTCGGGGACATGCTGCGTATTCCGGGTACGCTTTCTACGTTGGAGAATGAGAGGGCGCGCTCAGGAAATATCCGGGTAGTATATTCGCCGCTTGAGAGTATTAATGTGGCTCGGGCTAATCCTGATAAGTCGGTAGTATTTTTGGCGGTGGGGTTTGAGACTACTATTCCCACCATTGCTTTGACTATCCTTGCCGCCAGGAAAGAAAAGATTTTCAACCTCACGTTTTTGTGCGCTTTAAAATTGATTACTCCTGCTATGGAATATCTGTGTCGGGATAAAAGGCTTAAGCTGGATGGGTTTCTCTGCCCCGGACATGTCTCAAGCATCATTGGCACCCGGCCTTACGAATTCCTGGTAAAGAAATACCGTATCGGCAGCTGTGTCGCCGGATTCGAGCCGTTGGATATTCTGGAAGGTATTTATCTATTGATGCGTCAATTGGCTAAAAATAAGCCGCGGGTGGATAATCAGTACATCCGGGCAGTAAAAAAAAGAGGTAATCATCAGGCGGTAAAGATTATCAATCGGGTTTTTCAGCCTGCGAATGCTTCCTGGCGCGGATTGGGAAAGATCCCCAAAAGTGGCTTGATGTTAAAACAAGAATTTCTTAGTTTCGATGCCTCGAAGAGATTTGTTTTTAAATCGGTGAAGCATGGCGCAAAGATAAAGAAGTGTCTTTGCGGGGAAGTTTTGAAAGGCCTGATCCGGCCTAATCTTTGTCCGCTGTTTGCCAGGGCTTGCACTCCGGATAATCCGGTGGGCCCCTGCATGGTTTCGCATGAAGGAGCGTGTAATGCATATTTCAAGTATTGTAAATAGGGCTTCATGGTGGATTATCGCGGTAATACTCCTTATCGTTGGGTGTGGGGTAAAGACTAATGTCGGGCCGCAAGAGTTGGCAATAAAATCAGAAAAGTATTATCAGGAGGCGCTTACTGGGTACAAGAACGAGATCGCAAAAGGCCAGAATGTTGACCAGTTAAATTTAAGCCTCGGGAGATTGTATCTTGACCATGGCGAATTTATTGAAGCCGCAGAGTGTTTTGCCATGAGCAGCTTGCCTCAGGCGAAAAAGTTCTTGGGGGTATCATTTTATCGCAAGGCAGAGTTTACTGACGCGCTGGAAGTTTTTGACAAGATCGATAATCCCGACGACGAATGCCTGTATTATAAGGGATTGACCTGCGAAAAAATGAACCTTTTTGACCCTGCCCTTACCGCCTACAAAAAGATAAAAGGCAAAGAATTCGTTTCTTTGGCTATTGAACGTATTGAGGCCATAGAGCGGCTGGCTGTCGGTCGCAATATTAAGGAGTTGAGCCCCGAGTCGTATCGGGCGATAGTCAATGCGCCAAGCGAGGAGCTTTATCCGCAGGCAGGGGCATTGATCCTTTCCTGCGACGAGAGTATTGAGGAGACCTGGGAGAATACTGAAGTTTCCCGCGTGCATTATTTGATAAAAATCCTTAATGAGCGCGGCAAAGAGGATTTCTCGGAAGCCAAGTTCGAGTACGACTCTACATACGAAAAAATCGAACTGGAATACGCCCGTACTATTAAGCCAGACGGTACAGTAGTGGATGTGGGCGCACGCCATATCCGTGACGTTTCCAAGTACCTTAATTTTCCTCTCTATAGCAATGCTCGTGTTTTTATTATTTCATTTCCCGAAATCGCCGAGGGCGTAAGTGTAGAGTATAAGCTTAAAGTTTATCGTAATCAGCTGGTGAACAAGAAGGACTACGTGATTCCGTATACTTTACAGTCGACAGACCCCATCATTTCCGCGGATTTTACCGTGAGTTTTCCCAAAGATAATCCCGCCAACCTCAAGATCATTAATGAACGGTATAATACTTTCGGTGCCAAGCT
Source organism: Candidatus Omnitrophota bacterium (assembly GCA_026387455.1). Lineage (GTDB taxonomy): Bacteria > Omnitrophota > Gorgyraeia > Gygaellales > Profunditerraquicolaceae > JAPLLR01. The sequence continues at coordinate 21,342 of JAPLLR010000018.1, forward strand.
TACTCCGGAGAAAGAAGAAAAAGATGGTATCGTCACTTTGCGCTGGAAGTTTAAAAACATTCCTCAGATAATCAGCGAAGCGGATATGTCTCCTGCGGTAGAGATTACTCCCACGGTGCTTTTATCGTCTTTTAAGGATTGGCAGGAGTTATATAATTGGTGGTGGAAGCTGGCTAAGGATAAGATACAGGCGGATACCGCGATAAAGGACAAGGTGCAGCAATTGATCCGCGGCCTTAAGACTGACGAGAAAAAAGCCCGCTCCATTTACAATTTCTGTGCTAAAGATATCCGTTATGTAGCCGTGGAATACGGGCAGGCAGGGTTTGAGCCGCATCAGGCAGCGGATATCTTCCGTAATAAATACGGCGACTGTAAGGACCAGGCGATACTGTTGGTGACTATGCTTAAATATGCCGGATTCAAGGCTTGGCCGGTGCTTATTCCTACTAAAGATTGTTACAACCTAAACCCGGATTTTCCGGCGATGAACTTTAATCATTGCATCGCAAGCGTATTGCTAAACGACAAAATTATTTTTCTTGATCCCACGGCTGAGACTTGTTCTTTTGGTGACCTTCCGGCCGGCGACCAGGCGCGCACGGTTTTCATTTGTCAGGAGGATAAATACCGTATAGAGACCACGCCGCTTTATGAGTCTAAGCATAATCTGGTCAGGCAATCCACCCGCATCAGCATTAATGATGATGAGAACCTCCTGGCTGATAAAGATATTTTTACCTATGGGATTTATGATCAGGGCCAGCGCTATTGGTTGCTTTATACCCAGCCGGAGCTGATTAAGGCGCAATTAAAAGAAAGGATCCAGGAGTTTTCTATCGGGGCGACACTCAAAGACTACGCTATCGCCAATCTCAACGATTTGAATAAGCCGGTGGAGCTGAAATATTCTTTTTCCGGCCCGGAATATTTTACCGTTGCCGGTAGCTTGCGCCTTATGCCGCAGCTGGCCAGCCTTGACACAGCGTTGGTCGCCAAAGACAAGCGGGTCTATCCGTTGGATTTCGGCATTCTGGATGAGAAAGAAGCGGTTTTTGAGATCGCTGTGCCAAAGGCTTATGCAGCTAAATTTATCCCCGGCAATATATCCGAGGATAGCTCTTGGTTGAGCGTAAACGTTGCGTACAGCTTTAAAAATAATTTACTTTCGTTCAAACAGAATACGGTTTTTAAGAAACAGGTTATTCTTGAAAGCGAGTACTCGGAATTTAAAAAGTTTTACGAGGGCCTGGCGAAAAAGATCAAGCAAAGGGTGGTTTTTGAGAAAGTAATTTAATATGTCTGGCCAAGAGTACATAAATCAAGAGCGGCGTAAATATATCCGTCTGGATACGGTTTTGCCGGTGCAGTTTCGGCTGGTGTCTCTCGACGGTAGGAGTTTTTTGTCGGGGTGGCTTTTGGGGTTCACCTCGGACGTCAGCCACGGAGGAATATGTCTGTCGGCAAACGCTCTGGATGAAAAATGCGTGCAGCTGGTCAGGAATAAGAGCGCAAAAATTGCCCTGGAAATTGAGATGCCTTTATTAAAAAGCCCGGCAGTTGCCCAGGCTTTTATTGCTTGGGTCAAAGATTCACCCGGCAATCCCACTCGCTATCTGATCGGCTTAACCTATGAGGATATCGATCAAGGGCAAAACTCCAGGATCATGCGTTACGCCTGGACCAGGAAATTATTTATCCCGGTGGTGGCGGTTATTTTCCTGTTATTGGCAGGTGGGTTTGGGGTAAATAGTTTTTTGACCGCCAAGCTCATTAGAAGCAATAAGGCTTTGGTTGAGCAACTGGTTGAGGTTTCTCAGGAGGCAAGTGCCGCAAAAGAGCGTTCTCGGCAGATGGCTAGTGAGCACCAGGACCTCGAGGAGAGCCTCCAGTCGCTTCAGTCGCGCATTCAGGGCGCGCAGGAAGACCGCACCCTTATTGATAAGCTTACCCAGGATAAGTCTGGGTTGCAGGAGCAGTTGTCAGCTTTGCAGCGCAAGGAAAGCGTAATAGCCGACGAGCTGCAGCGCCTGGGCAAGGAACGCGGGGAGCTTGAGAAGATAAATTTCGACAAAATGTACCGGTGGCTGAGCGTCCACCAGAATCCCCGTACCGGGCTGGTGATGAGTTTTGAGGGAGCCAGCGATATTAAAAACTGGGCTTTTACTTACGACCAGTCTTTGGTCGCTCAGGTTTACAATAATGTCTCTGATTATAGCCGGGCACGCAAGGTCCTGGAATTTTTCAGCCGCAGCGCCGAGCGCTCAGGCGGTTTATTTTACAATGCTTATTACGTCAACGACGGCTTACCCGCAGAATATACCGTTCATTGCGGCCCGAATATCTGGTTGGGTATCGCCATTCTACACTACACTAAAGAATCCCGGGATTCAGGTTATCTATACTTGGCTGAAGAGATCGCACAGGGTATCATGATCTTGCAGGATAAGGGTGGTGGGGTCCGCGGAGGCCCGGATACTACCTGGTATGCTACCGAGCATAATCTTGATGCCTACGCGTTTTTTAATATGCTTTACTCTATGACCAATAAGCGCGTTTATCGTCTTGCGGCAGAGAATGTCTTGGATTGGTTGAGGCAGCATACTTATGGCCAAAGCGATATTCCTATCCAGCGCGGCAAGGGAGATTCCACTATCGCTACTGACACCTATGCCTGGTCAATAGCTGCTATCGGACCGGCTAAGCTGCAGGAAATAGGTATGAATCCGGATAAAATCATGGAATTTGCCGAGGCAAATTGTGTAGCAGAAGTGACCTATATTCGTCCCGACGGACGCAGCGTGCGCATTAAAGGATTTGATTTTGCGCCGGATAAGCACTTGGGCCGCGGCGGAGTGGTATCTTCGGAGTGGACAGCGCAGATGATTGTTTCTTTTAAGATTATGAGCGCTTATTATAAGGCCAAAGGTGATAGTCTTAAGGCGCTTAGCTATAACGTCAAAGCCAATGATTATGTTGATGAACTGGTAAAGATGATCATCTCCAGTCCTTCTGCGTCTGGTGAGGGCGCAGGGTGCCTTCCATATGCCACTCAGGATTCCGTGGATACAGGACATGGCTGGAATACTCCTAAGGGGAGTTCCACTGGCTCAGTTGCCGGTACAGCCTACGCGATCTTTGCCTTCCATAATTACAATCCGCTGGTTTTGGAAGATTGATACAGAATGACAAAATCCCGTAAGCTTAATTTAATTTACAAAAAACTTTACAAAAGTTTCGGTCCGCAGCATTGGTGGCCGGGTAAAACTCCCTTTGAGGTGATGGTGGGCGCGATCCTCACCCAGAACACCAATTGGCAAAATGTTGCGCGGGCTATCGCAAATATTAAAAAATCTGGCGCCATGGATGTGCGTAAGCTTTACTACATGCCGCAAAAGAAATTGGCTAAGCTATTGCGGCCTGCCGGGTATTTTAATATTAAGGCTAAGCGGTTGAAGAATTTCTTGAAGTTTTATCTGGATAATTACGACGCTAACGTACGCAGGATGCGCGCGGTCGGTACGGAAGCCTTACGTGATCAGCTGCTCTCGGTAAACGGCGTGGGACAGGAAACCGCGGATTCGATATTGCTCTATGCTTTGAAAAAGCCGGTGTTTGTGGTGGATGCCTATACCAAAAGATTCTGCTTGCGGCACGGATTTACTTTCGAGGATAGCGATTATCAGGCAGTGCAAAGATTTTTTACCCAAAATCTCGAATCCAGTGTACAATTATTTAATGAGTATCACGCGCTTATCGTAAGGCTGGCCAAGGAGTATTGCCTTAAGTCAAAGCCCAAGTGCGCAGTGTGCCCGTTAAGGACTGATTTGGTGCGTCATGATTAATAAAAAGCGTTTAATACAACTTACCCGCAAGCTTATACAGATAGATTCTCAAAATCCTCCCGGAGACGAAAGAAAGATCGCTCGTTTTGTGGCGGATTATTTGAAGCGTTTAGGGGTTAGTTCCAGGGTTTATGAGTTTAAGAAAAACCGGCTCAATATCATCGCGGTGATCAAAGGTAGGGATCCTAAGTCTCTCCTGATTACTCCGCACCTGGATACAGTTCCTGCGGGAAGAAGCTGGACAGTGGATCCGCTGGCGGCAAAGATTAAAGGTAATAAAATTTACGGATTGGGCGCAACGGATTGCAAGTGCAATATCTCAATCGCTTTGGAAGCCATCAACAGCTTTATCGAAGACGGCGTGGTTTTACCTTATACCTTAATTTTTTCCGCGACTGCCGATGAAGAAACTGGTTCGGATTTAGGTCTGATTCCGCTCTTAAATAGGAATATTTTAAAGCCTGATGCTGCGGTGGTTCTGGATGCCGATGATTTCGATATCATTGTTTCCCAAAAGGGCCTCATGCACATAACTGTTAAGATAACCGGCAAGCGGGCGCACGGGGCATATCCCTGGAGAGGGATAAACGCGATTGATATTGCAATCAATGCTATTAAGGAAATTAAATCGATAAAATTTTCCCGAATTCGGCATAAATATCTGCGTCCTCCTACGATAAATGTGGGCACTATCAGGGGCGGGGACAAGGTGAATATCGTGGCGGACTGGTGCGAGTTTGAGCTGGATTTCCGTTTTCTTCCCGGCAGCTACGCGCCGGAGATCATCAGCAAGGTAAAGAAGATTCTTAGCTCATACACCAAAAAGTATAAGCTCGAAATCCAGGGTATTCAACAGCCGTATAATATCGAAGAGGCTCATGCGCTGGTGAGTTGTTTAAAAAAGGCAGCCAGGAAAGTCAAAGTAAGCGCCAGGGTCAAAGGTTCAGAGGGCGCGACAGTGATCACCTTTTTTCAGCACAAAAATATTCCGGCGATTGCCACGGGATTTGGCTATGGCGGCTCGGCGCATACCGCTGATGAGTTTGTTAAAATCGACAGATTGCATAAGGGGGCGTTGTTGTTGGAAGAGTTTTTAAAAAACTTTAATTTTAATTAAGGAGTGATCATAATGGACGGTGTAAAAATAACCAAAAGGCCTAAACTAAAGAAACCTTACATGATTGTCGCCTGGCCTGGAATGGGCGAGGTAGCTTTTAAAGCGGCAAGTTACCTGGTTGAGAAATTGAAAGCCGAAGAGTTCGCCGTTATTCCGGCCGAAGAATTCTTTTATCTTACCGGAAGTGTGATTAAAGAGGGGATCTTAAGCGTTCCGGATTTGCCCTCGGGGAAGTTTTATTTCTGGAAAAATAAGAACGGAAAAAATGATCTGATTATTTTTATCAGCAATGCCCAGCCTGACCTGGCTAAAGCCGAGGAATACTCTAAGCGCATTCTTTACGTGGCCAAACTTTTCAAAATTGACACCCTGGTGGGTTTTGCCTCTATGCCTCTTCCTATTGATCACACCCAAAGTCCGGCAGTCTGGTTTGCTGCGACCCATCCGGAGATTCGCGAGAGTTTAAAAAAATATAACCTAAATATGCTTAATGAGGGTCAGGTGAGTGGAATGAACGGATTATTTTTAGGTATTGCCAAGCAGGAAGGGTTTAAGGGGTTCTGTTTGTTGGGGGAAATGCCGCTTTATACCATTCAGATCGATAACCCTAAGGCAGCGCAGGCGGTGCTTGTGGTTTTTTCTAAGATCTACGATATCAAGATCGATTTTGCTGGCCTAGTAGAGCAGGTTCATGCCATGGAAGCGGAGATTAATAAGCTGATGGATTATCTTAAGACCGGTACCCCGGGACAACCCACGCCCATAAATGAGGAAGAGATCGAGAAGATCAAGAGGGCTTTATCCCAGCTAACCAAGCTTCCCGTGTCGGTAAAAGACAGGATAGAGAAATTATTTGCCGAGGCCACATCCGATCTTAAAAAAGCCCACGAGCTTAAGGCTGAGCTGGATAAATGGAACGTGTATAAGGATTACGAGGACCGATTTCTTGACCTCTTCCGCAACGCCAAGGACAAAGGAAATTGATCAACACTATAATCTTAGATTTAGGTAAGGTTTTGATCGACTTTGATCACCTGCGGGCTGCCGAGCGCATCTCTAATTTCTGCAATAAGGCCCCCAGGGAAATATTTGATCTCTTTTTTATTTCCGAGGCCACTACTCTTTTTGAGGAGGGCAAGATTACCCCGGAGGAGTTTTTCCGCCGGGTAAAAGAGACCCTTGACCTGAGGCTGGAGTATCAATCCTTTGTCCCGATATGGAACGATATATTTTTCCTTACCGCTACTAACCGTGCGGTATACAGTCTGGCGAATAGTCTGCGTGCCAATTATCAGGTGACGTTATTATCCAATATCAACGTCCTGCACCACGAGTACTTAAAGCAGTATTTTCCGGTTTTCAATGTTTTTCACCGGGTATTTGCTTCTTATGAAATGGGTATGATCAAGCCGGACCAAAATATCTATAGAAAAGTGCTTGAGGAATTAGAAGCTCAGCCGGAAAATGTTTTTTACACTGATGATCGACAGGAGCTGGTGGATAGCGCTAAGGGTCTTGGCATCAACAGTTTTCTTTTTACCAGCCCTGAGCAATTGAAACAGGATTTAGCCAGCGTTGGAGTCACAGTAAATTAATATGTCCGGTAAAAATATTCTTCTTGCTCACGGAAGCGGAGGCAGGTTGGCTCACAATCTGATCAAGGGCCTGTTTTTAAAAGAGTTTGATAACCCCATACTTCAAGAACTTGCCGACGGGGCATCCATAAATTACAAAGAAAAGTTAGCTTTTACCACCGATTCTTTCGTGGTCAGTCCCCTGGAGTTCCCCGGAGGGGATATCGGTAAGCTCGCGGTCTGTGGCACGGTCAATGACCTGGTGATGTGCGGGGCCACTCCTGAATATCTCTCTCTTGCTTTTATTATTGAAGAGGGCTTGGAGCAGAAACTGCTTGAGAAGATCGTCCGTTCCATAAGTCTTGAGGCGCGTAAGGCCAGTGTACGCATTGTAACCGGAGATTTAAAGGTTGTAGAGAAGTCTGCTTGTGATAAAATATTCATAAATACTTCCGGTATCGGAAGGGTGCTTAAGAATGCAGCGCTTTCGGTGAAGAAAATTTTATCGGGGGATAAAATCATTATTACTGGCGAGATAGGCCAGCACGGCTTAAGTGTTTTAGCCAAACGTAAAGAGCTGGACTTGGGGTTTAATATCATAAGCGACTGCGCGGCTTTAAATGTTTTGCTTATACCGGTTCTTAAGAAAACCAATGCGGTGAAGTTTATGCGCGATCCTACGCGTGGCGGCCTGGCTACGGCGTTGAATGAAGTGGCAGAGCAGACGGGTTTAGGAATTTTAATCGATGAGAAGGATATTCCGGTCTCGGGTAAAGTGCGCACTGCCTGTGAGTTGTTAGGGATTGACCCTTTGTATGTGGCTAATGAGGGCCGGGCGATATTGATCGTAAAGAATGGTAGCGAGAAGAAAATCTTAAGTTTACTCAAGAAACACTCCTTAGGCCGCAAAGCAAAGATTATTGGCGAGGTAAGCAAAGAGCAAAGGGGCAGGGTGGTGTTGAACACGGTGTTGGGCACTCAGCGTATTGTGGATATGTTGACTAGCGAGCCGCTGCCGAGGATTTGTTAAGATGAAATCACAAAAATATCAAAGACGGTTCTATCGCGACTGGGTGAACGCTAAAGATCTGCATTTAATGCATATCATGGCTAAGGAAACCGACCTGCAGATTCTTACCAACAAAATTATTCCTAAGGATTTTATCGAGGAGCGGATCCGGCATTACCGCTGGGATATTGAGAATTACATTTCCAAAGACAGAAGGTTTCTGGTGGCGCTTAAGCCTATCGCTGTGGAGTTGACTGCCCCGCCGATAATTCAGACTATGGCTGAGGCGGCAAAGATTGCCAATGTCGGGCCGATGGCTACGATTGCCGGAGCCATCTCCGAGTATATCGGCCGCGATTTGCTGAAAGCCGGGCACAAGGACGTGATCATTGAAAACGGCGGTGATATCTTCTTAAAAACCCGTAAGATGCGCACTATCGGCATTTACGCCGGGAAATCTAAATTATGGAACACCCTGAAGCTAAAAATATTTCCTAAAGATACTCCTCTTGGAGTTTGTACTTCAAGCGGAACTGTCGGCCATTCATTGAGTTTCGGTTGTGCCGATAGCGTGATAATACTTTCTAAGAATACCGCGCTTGCCGATGCCGTGGCTACTGCCGTTGGCAATATGGTTCACTCTAAGAAAGACCTGCAGAAGGCGGTGGATTTTGCCCGCGTCATAAAAGGCATCGTGGGCGTGGTGATCATCTTAAAAAACAATATGATCAGCTGGGGAAAGGTTGAATTTGACAAATAAGCTTTTTTCCGTCGGGAAAATTGCGCCGCGTCGCGCACGGCGCGGGATTATTAAGCAGAATCTTCTTGACATTGACTACAGGTTGTGATAAAAATAAGTATAGATACAACATATAGAGTGACGCGTGAGGAGGATTTAAACCAACTTTGGAAAAATAAGGTGAAATTCTTTAAGGGCTCAGAGGTAAGTTGGGCCCTTTATTTTTAATGAGGCCACAATTTACGGAACAAAGTGAACGTAAATAGTATGGCCGAATTAACCCCACAGGGGAAGAGAATTAGTGCTCATTTATGAAAACAGTAGGGTTAACATACGATTTAAAGTCAGAATACAAGTTTAAACCCGGAGATCCTCCGGATGCCAATGCTGAGTTTGACCATCCATCGACAATAGGCGTCATCGCCAAAGCGATTGAAGCCAACGGGTTTAAGGTGGAGCGCATCGGCAACGTGGCTAATCTTCTGGATAAGATCGGTTCGCTCAAAGCTGATATTGTTTTTAATATTTCCGAAGGCCTTACCGGACGTAACCGCGAATCTCAAGTGCCCATGTTGCTTGAGATGGCCCGCATCCCTTTTGTGGGGGCGGATGCATTGACCCTTGGCCTGACTTTAGATAAAGTGATGGCCAAGAAGATCTTTATCGCCGACGGGATTCCTACCCCGAAATTTTTTGAAGCAAACTCAAGTCTTGAAATCCACAACATGAACCATCACCGCTATCCACTTATAGTCAAGCCGCGCTTTGAGGGTTCTTCCAAGGGGTTGAGCGAAAGTTCCCGCGTAGAAAACCGGGAAGAGCTGATGAAGCAGATCGATTACGTGGTCAATACCTACAAGCAGCCCGCGCTGGTGGAGGAGTTTATATCCGGCCAGGAGTTTACCGTGGCTATTGTGGGTAATGGGCGCCCTGAAGTCATGCCGGTGGTGCAGATCAAGATCGACGGAAAACTTAAGCTTAATCACAAGTTTTATACCTTTGCCCGCATTACTTCCGACAGGTTGGAATATATCTGTCCGGCAAAGATCTCCGCGGAGCTGCGGGATACTTTGAGCGCGCTGGCGCTTAAAGTTTATAAATCAGTAGAGTGCAAGGATTTTGGCCGGGTGGATTTTAGGGTGGATAATGACGGCAAGCCCTATTGTCTGGAGATAAATCCTTTGCCATCGCTTTCTACCGAAGACGTGTTTAAACTTATTGCCGAAAGTATCGGCATCACTTACGAGCAGATGATAGGAAAGATCCTGCAAAGCGCCTTAAAGCGCCATAACCTAAATTAATAAATGAAAATTGCTTTGACCTGCAATTTAAAGAAAAAAGATTCAAACCTTCCGGAGGATTATTTCTCGGAGTGGGATTCAGAAGAGACTATCAACGCTATTACCTCAGCCCTCAAAAATAAAGGCCACAGCGTGGATACTATCGACGTGGAGTATCCTGGGCTTTTCTCATATTTTCGTAAAAATCAGGTAGATATGGTTTTTAATATCGCCGAGGGAAAATGCGGTAAGTTCCGTGAGTCGGAGGTTCCGGCAGTGCTGGATTACCTGAATATCCCTTATACGGGCTCTGATACTTTTTCACTTGCTCTGGCTTTGAATAAGGCTCTCACCAAAAAAATATTGAAAGCCGAAGGTATTCCCACTCCTAATTTTCAGGTTTTCTCGACCGGTAAAGAAATCCTGGATCCCTCATTAAAATTTCCCATGATTGTCAAGCCCAACTGCGAGGGGTCTGCAAAGGGTATCAATAAATCTAATGTGGTGCACAATATCGAAGAGCTTACGGCTAAGGCCAAAGAGATAATTGAGGTA
>JAPLLR010000023.1 GCA_026387455.1 Candidatus Omnitrophota bacterium
GTATCAATAAATCCAATGTGGTGCGTAATATCGAAGAGCTGACGGCCAAGGCCAAAGAGATAATCGAGGTATATAAGCAGGAGGCCCTGGTCGAGGAATTCATCGAAGGCAAGGAGCTTACCGTTGGGGTCCTGGAAAACGGTTTGACCCGTGTCCTGCCAATTCTAGAAATCGATTTCGAAAGCTGCAGGAAAAGCGGCGAATATTTTTATTCCTGGAGAATGAAAGAATATCAGGGCAATCAGGAGATGGGGCTGGTGCCCACATTCCATTGCCCGGCGCGCCTGGATAAAGAGACAGAGGAGCGCATTAAGGACGTAGTGGTGCGCACGCACCGTGCAGTCGGTTGCCTTGACATTTCGCGCACCGATATACGCTTGGATAGTAAGGGCGTCCCTTATGTCTTGGAGATTAACCCGCTGCCGGGATTGAATCCCCGGGAGTCGAATTTCCCGATCATGGCTTATGCCGCGGGGATGAAATATGAAGAACTGATTGAGGCCATACTTAAAAGCGCCTCAGAAAGGAAAAAGTTAAATTGAGTCATTCTCAGCCGCTGATTGAAAATCATAAAGCTTTCACCCAGCAGCAGGAAACGCAAAGCCCGCCGCGCATCATCAGAAGGCCGCGCGATTACCAGCAGATCTCGCTATACAAGGATGTGAATCCTCTGGATTGGGAAGATTGGCGTTGGCAGTTGAAAAACAGAGTCTGTAATAAGGACCTACTTTCTCAGATTATTAAACTGACTCCTGAGGAAGAAAAGGGGATTGATAAGGCTAGGGGGCGGCTTTCTATGGCCATCACTCCCTACTGGGCAGCTTTGATGGATCAAGAGGACGCTGCTTGTCCTATCCGCCGTCAGGCAGTTCCGGTGGCAGAGGAATTTACTGTTTCACCGCACGAGATGACTGACCCGTGTGCCGAGGACCGGGATTCTCCGGCGCCGCACTTGGTGCATCGTTATCCGGATAGAGTGCTATTATTAGCTACCGAAGCCTGCGCCATGTATTGTCGTCACTGTACCCGTCGCCGCCTGGTGGGTGACCATGAGCCCAAGGGCGAGTCCGGAGCAACCCGCTTTGACGCGGCGATTGAATATATCCGCCAGAACCGCAAGATCCGTGACGTGCTGATTTCCGGCGGAGATCCGCTGCTATTGGAAGGCGAAGAGTTAGAAAATCTGCTGCAGAAGGTCCGTTCTATTTCCCATGTGGAATTTTTAAGGATAGGCACGCGCATTCCCGTTACCTTGCCGCAAAGAGTCACCGAGGACCTGGTGAACATGCTCAAGAAGTATTCGCCTATCTGGATGAGTATCCACTTCAACCACCCTAAAGAGATCACTAAGCGTTGCAAAATAGCCTGTGATATGCTTTCCGAGGCCGGAGTTCCACTGGGCAGTCAGACTGTACTTTTAAAAGGCATCAATGACCGCCCCTATATTATGAAGAAGCTGTTACATGAGCTGCTTCAGATACGCGTGCGGCCGTATTATATTTACCAGTGCGATCCCGTTCGCGGCACCCAGCATTTCCGCACTCCGGTTTCCGCCGGTATAAACATCATGGAAAAGCTGCGTGGGCATACCTCAGGCTACGCTGTCCCAACCTATGTCATCGACGGTCCAGGCGGTGGCGGCAAGATCCCGGTCGGGCCAAACTATATACTTTCCCAGGCTAAAGGGAAGTTTGTCCTGCGCAATTATAAGGGAAAGATCTATACTTACCTCGAATAACCGTATTTATTTAGGCGCGAAACTCTTAAGGAAAGTCTTGAGGATTTCGCGCTTTTTCTCGCCAATTTAGCCTTGACCCCCCTATATAGGTATTATATAATAAGGTTTCCTTTTCACCTTTTACTTTTAAAGCAAACACCTGGCTTTATAGGAGTGGCTGGTGTTTTGTCCTAGAAAGGATACACCCAGCATACCTTATAGCTGGGGTGTTGTCCTACTGCAACACCCAACCTTAGCCCCTTCCTTAAAAGGTACAGGAAGGGCTACCCCTCTGGGGTTATAGGAAAGGTTGGTGTTTTGCTTACTGCAAAAAGGAGTCTTGCCATGGCAGTGTTAAATAAAAGAAACTTTATTCTTTTAGGCCACGCCCAGTCAGGAAAAACCTCTCTTGCTGAATCTCTGTTGTATTTTTGCAAGGCCACTTCCCGCAAAGGTAGCGTATCCGACGGCACCACAGTCAGCGACTACAGCTTTGATGAGATCGAGCGCAGGAGTTCCATAAACTTAAGCCTGTTATTTTGCGATTATAAAGGTAACCGCATCCAGATAGTAGACGCTCCTGGATACGCTGATTTTTACGGCGAGGTCATTCAGGGCATACGCGCTGTTGATGGCGTGGTACTGGTAGTGGATGTGTCAAGTGGGGTAGAAGTGGGCACGGAGTGCGCCTGGCAAATCCTGGAAGAGAATAACTTGCCCTGCGTGATTTTTATCAGTAAGACCGATAAAGAAGCCTCGGATGTCCCCAAGGTTCTAGAGGATATAAGAAATACTCTTTCCAAGAAGGCTTTTTTCATTGATAATGCCGATAACCCGGAGTTGATCGAGGCAGTGGCGGAAAGCGACGATAAGTTGCTTGAGAAATTTCTAGAAAGCGGAAGCCTTTCTCCGGAAGAAGTAAGGTCCGCGCTTACGCAGGCGGTGATCAAGCGTAATATCTTTCCGGTTGTGGCCGGCTCGGCTCAGGCGGGTAAGGGTTTGTCGGAGTTGTTGGAGGCAGTTATAAAATACTTTCCTGATCCGCAGTCGCGGTTAAAGTTGACGGCAGCTGATCCGGCAAAGCCGGATATCAGAAAAGAGGTTGTTTTGACCGCGGAAGCCCCGTTTTCCGCTTTTGTCTTTAAGAATATTTCCGACCCTTATGTCGGACAGCTCACTTTATTAAGGGTGTTTTCCGGCACCCTCGCTTCGAACACCGGATTCTATAACGTCAATAAAAAGATCAGGGAGAGGATTGGCACTATCTTTAATTTGCAGGGGAAAGAACAAAGGTCCACTGACGCCGCTTCCTGCGGAGATATCGTGGCTATTGCTAAGCTAAAGGAGACAGAAGTTGGGGATTCCCTCTCTAATGATAAAGAACAGTTTTTGTATGATCCGTTGGCTTTTCCGGAAGCAGCCATCTCGGCTTCGGTGAAGCCGCATTCTCGCGAGGACGAAGAGAAAATATCCGATGCCCTGCATAAGCTTGCGGCGGAAGACCCCACGTTTACCGTGCGCCATGATCCGCAGACCAAGGAGTTGCTCATTTCCGGCATGGGTGACCTGCATTTGACGGTCATGGTCACGCGATTGAAAAAGCGTTTTAATGTCAATGTGGATCTGGGTACGCCTAAAGTTTCCTACAAGGAAACCATTACTAAAGTTTTGAAGGTCCAGGGTAAGTTCAAGCGTCAGTCCGGAGGTCGCGGGCAGTACGGCGACTGCTGGATCGAGGTGCAGCCTCTGGAAAGAGGTAAGGGTCTTGAGTTCGTAGATAAAATAGTCGGCGGCGCCATCCCGAGGAATTTTATTCCTTCAGTGGAAAAAGGGGTGCGCCAGGCAGTCAGTGAAGGGGCGGTTGCCGGTTATCCGGTTGATGACCTGCGTGTCACTTTGGTTGATGGCTCTTATCATGATGTTGATTCCTCGGATATGGCTTTCCAGAAAGCCGGATCTATGGCTTTACGTAAGGCAGTCAGCGATGCCGGGCCGGTGCTTTTAGAGCCGATTATGGATGCAGATATTACTATCCCCGAAGATTTTCTGGGTGCCATTTCCGGAGATGTCAATTCCCGGCGCGGCCGGGTGATGGGTATGGATGTCAAGGGAAGGAACCAGATCGTCAAAGCCCAGATACCTCTTTCTGAAATGTTCAAATACGCCAATGATCTGCGCTCCATTACCGGCGGAAGGGGTTCTTATATTATGCGCTTTTCCCATTACGAGGAAGTTCCGCATAAAGTAGCGCAGCCTATCATCACCCAGTACCAGTCTAGCCGCAAACACGAAGAGGAGTAAATCTTAAAATGAAGATCAGTATTATTTCTATTCCCGAGATAAACCCGGGCAAGCATAATATTAAGGACGCCCGCCTAGACCAGGTGGATTCTATTACCAAAGCCAAGAAAAAGACTTATATACAGATTGAGGCGGTTGCCGAAGATGCGGCGCTTGATTCTGACGCGATACTAGTGGCAAGAGATTCTGCCGCAGATTTGATTCTAAGGGATCTGGAATTTGTGGAGACTCGGCTTTCCCGCTCGGAAGATGAGGCAGAGATTGCGCTGTTGAATAAAGTAAAGGGCTTGCTTGAGAAGGAGCAACTAGTCTGTAGTTCCGGCTTAAGCGATGAGGAAAAAAAGGCGTTGATCAAATACGGGATGCTTACTAGCCGTCCGGTGATTGCCGCAGAGAAGGCAGAACTCGAAGAGCCAAATACTTTGCTTAGCCGCGCAGTGCGCGAGGGCGGGTACATCAGCTTTTTTACTACCGGAGAAAAAGAGACCCGGGCTTGGCTGATTCGCAAGGGCACCACTGCTTGGGAAGCTGCGGGTGCCATACATTCGGATATCCAGCAGGGTTTTATCCGGGCGGAGATCATCAGCTTTGATGATTTTATAAAATGCGGGGGAGAGAACCAGGCTAAGCAGGCAGGTAAACAGCGCTTGGAGCAAAAAGAATATGTGATGCAGGATACGGATCTGGTGAACTTCAGGTTTAATAAGTAATGTGTCAGGAGAATAGTAAATGACTAAGATTCGGCGCGCGCTGATAAGCGTCTCGGATAAGGCAGGAATTCTGGATTTTGCCAAGGAGTTGAAGAAATCGGGAGTAGAGATCCTTTCCACCGGCGGAACGGCGAAACTGCTCAGGGAAAACAATATTCCGGTGCAGGAGGTCTCAGATTACACCGGATTTCCCGAGATGCTCGACGGCAGAGTAAAGACTTTACATCCTAAGATACATGCCGGGCTTTTGGCTTTACGGGAAAACAACGAGCACATGGAGACCTTAAAGAAGCACGCTATAGGCTTGATCGATATGGTGGTGGTAAACCTGTATCCTTTTGAGAAGACTACCGAAAAGCCCGGGGTTTCAATACTCGAAGTGATCGAGAATATCGATATCGGCGGCCCATCCATGCTGCGCTCTGCAGCCAAGAACCATCAGTCAGTGGCAGCGATCTGTAATCCCGGCCGCTATCCGCAAGTGATTGAAGAGCTTAGGGTTAATAACGGAGCGTTGTCTGAGGCGCTGATGCGTGAGCTGGGTATTGAGGTGTTCGCGCATACCAGTCGATATGACGCGGCGATAAACAGCTATCTAAGTAGTCATTTTAAGGGCCAGAAAGAGTTTGTTGGTTTTCCCCATGATTTAACGGTGAGCTTTGAGAAAATTCAGGAGCTGCGTTACGGGGAAAATCCGCATCAGAAAGCCGCGTTTTACCGTGAAAAAGGCAGGACAAGCGGTATCATTAACGCCAAGCAACTTCAGGGTAAAGAATTGTCTTTTAACAACATCCTTGACCTTAATTCGGCTTTTGAGCTGGTGAAAGAGTTTAAGAATCCGGCGGCAGTGATCGTCAAGCATAACAACCCTTGCGGTGCTGCCGAGGATAAAACTCTGGATAAAGCTTATTTTGAAGCCTGGAAGTGCGATAAACTTTCTGCTTTCGGCGGGATTGTGGCTTTAAACAGAAGGATGGATCTAAAAACCGCGAGCGTTGTCTTAAAAAGCGGATTCCTGGAGTGTGTTATTGCGCCCGGTTTTGATAAAGAGGCCAAGGCATTATTTAAAGAAAAGAAGAATCTTCGCCTATTAGAGTCGTATGATCTTGATCCGATAAAAGAAACGGATTTTAAGCGGGTTAGTGGCGGATTGCTTTTGCAGAATAAGGATTTGGATATCCTGAACATGAATGAGCTCAAAGTCGTGACCAAGAAGAAACCGACTAAAAGCGAAATGGCTTGCCTGATCTTTGCCTGGAAAGTAGCAAAACACGTCAAGTCTAACGCCATCATCCTCTGCCGTGGCACCAAGACCGTGGGTATCGGCGCGGGACAAATGTCCAGGGTTGACTCCGTGTTTATCTCGACTAGAAAAGCCGGGAAACTCGCTGCAGGATCCGTGATGGCTTCAGACGCGTTCTTCCCCAAGGAAGATGCGATTCAATTAGCCGCAAAATATAAGATCAAAGCCATTATCCAGCCGGGCGGCTCTATTGCCGATGAAGCGATCATTAAGATGGCGGATAAACATAAAATCGTCATGGTTCTGACCGGAATGCGGCACTTCAAACATTGATTGTTTTGTCCCCGCTCGGTTTATGACCTACCCTCAGGCAATAAAATACCTCGAAAGCTTCGTTAATTACGAAAAATTCATCGACTATCCTTATAAGCAATCTTTGAAGCTGGAGCGTATCAAAGATTTTCTTTTTCTTATCGGCAATCCTCAAAGTCATTTGCGCTGTATTCATATAGCCGGCACTAAGGGCAAGGGTTCGACCTGTGCTTTCATTACCTATATATTACGGGAGGCGGGATTCAGGGTCGGGTTATACACGTCTCCTCATTTATCAGATTTCCGCGAGAGAATCAGGGTTTTAGAATATCAGCGGATCAGAAGATCTAAGCGGGTGCTGGATGTGTTCGAGGGGATGGTTAGCAGGCGCTCTTTGACTGCGCTAGTTAAGAAATTAAAGCCTGCGATAGATAAGTATAATAAGAGTTCGAAATACGGGCCGCTGTCATTTTTTGAAGTGTATACTGCTTTAGCTTTTGTGTATTTTAGGGAGCAGGAGACGGATTTCGCGGTGCTCGAAACTGGCTTAGGCGGAAGGCTGGATGCGACTAACACCGTTGATGCTCTGATAAGTGTGATTACGCCCATCAGCTACGAGCATACTCAGAAGTTGGGAAAAACCTTGCGGGAAATCGCTACGGAGAAAGCGGGGATAATCAAGGATCAAGGATCAAGGGTCAAGGCGGTTGTGATAAGTGCGCCGCAGGAAAAAGAAGCGGCAAATGTAATCCGTAATAGATGTAAAGAAGTCGGGGTAGTGTTACAGGAAATAAATATGCCTTTAATAGGGATAAGTCTTCCTTTGCTTGGGTATCATCAGCGGATAAACGCTGCGGTTGCGGTTAGCGCAGTCAAGGCGCTTAAGTTAGGGATAAGTCAAAAGATAATACGAAGAGGGCTCTTGAACACTCAATGGCCGGGCAGGTTTGAGGTTGTGGCCAGGGATCCTTTGGTTGTGCTCGACGGAGCCCAAAATATCGCATCAGTAAAAGCATTAAAAGAAACCGTCAGGAACAATTTTAAATACAACAAATTGATTCTAGTTCTAGGAATATCTAAGGACAAAGATATAAAAGGGATTTGTAATGAGCTTTATGGTTTAGCTGATCAGGTTATTTTGACCTGTGCCGATAATCCGCGCGCAGAAGACCCCAAGGTTTTAAGCCGATATTTTAAAGGTAGGGAACATTTTCTGACTCGCAGCCTAAAAGAAGCGAGGCAGAAAGCAATGCGTCTTGCTGCAAAAGACGACCTTATCCTTGGGACGGGATCTTTATTTGTGGTGGGGGAGCTGAGAAATGCATAAGTATAATATCGATGACACCATTGCTGCGATTTCAACGCCCGTGGGTGAAGGCGGGATCGGAATCGTACGCTTAAGTGGCAAGGATGCGTTAGCGATCGTAGATAAAATATTTTTCTCTGAAAGAAAGATTAAGCCATCAGATTTTAAGAGCTACACTATCCATTATGGTTTGATAAAGAACGGCGGCGAAGTAATTGATGAGGTGATTCTGACGGTGATGTGCGCTCCCCGCTCCTATACTAAAGAAGACGTAGTGGAAATCAATTGCCACGGCGGGATAGTGGCTTTGCGGGATGTTCTGGATTTAGTATTGGTTAATGGCGCACGTCTTGCTGATCCGGGTGAATTCACCAAGCGGGCATTTTTAAATGGCAGGATTGATTTAGCCCAGGCCGAGGCGGTTTTGGATATTATCCGCGCCAAGACTGATTCTGCCTTAAAGATCGGTCTCGGGCAGCTAAAAGGGGCGTTGTCGGCAGAGCTTAATAAAATCAGGGATGTTCTTTTGGATATTCTCACTCAACTTGAAGCAAGCATCGATTTTCCTGAAGACGCAAACGACACCATGGATTTTTTGATCGTTTGTGTAGGCTTAAGAGAGTGCGACGGTAGACTGAAAGCCATGCTGGTAAGCTCAAAGCGCGGCAGAATCTTTCGCGAAGGGATACACGCGGTTATTTGCGGAAAGCCTAATGTGGGCAAGTCCTCGTTATTGAATGCACTGCTTAAGCATGAGCGCTCTATTGTCACGCCTGTTGCCGGTACCACCCGCGATGCTATCGAGGAGATCATTGATATAAAAGGTATTCCGGTCCGCATTGTGGATACCGCTGGGATGCTTAATCCGCGGGGTTTAGTCGAGAAGAAAGCAGTCCAGCGTTCAAAAAAGCTTATTGCCCAGGCGGATATCGTTGTAATTCTTTTTGACGGAAGCAGAAAATTATCAGCGCAAGACTGGGATATCATTAGGTCACTAAAGGGCAAACAGGCTATCGCCATTATCAATAAAATAGATTTAAAACAAAAGATCGAAAAGGAGAAGATCGTTAAGCAGTTTGTTCATACGATCTCTCTTTCGGCAAAGAAAGCCAGAAATATAAATCTCTTGGAAGATAAAATCGTAGAGTTGGTATATAAAGGTAAGGTCATCGGTCCGGAATCGGTAGTGGTGGGAAATCTCAGGCATGTTTCCTGCCTGCGGGAGGCTCAAATACTTATTGCGCAAGCCGTCGGTTCAGTGGATAATAAGGCATCTATAGAGCTTATCGCCCAGGACGTTAAAGATAGTCTGGGGTATCTAGACGAATTATTGGGAAAGAAGTTTTCAGAGGATCTATTAGATAAGATATTTTCTAGGTTTTGTATCGGAAAGTGAGAGCTTATATGGATAAGAAGAAAATCGAAAAAGCAGTCAGGGATATTCTGGAAGCAATCGGAGAGAATCCTAAGAAAAAAGACCTGCAGGAGACTCCCGCGCGGGTAGCCGAGATGTTCGAGGAGATCTTTGCCGGCATTGGCCAGGATCCGGAGAAGGAGCTTGAAGTTATTCTCGACCAGAAGCACCATGAGATCGTGCTTTTGAAAGGCATCCCTTTATACTCTACCTGTGAGCATCATTTGCTCCCCTTTATCGGCAAGGCGCATATCGCATATATTCCTAAGGCAGGTCGGGTTACTGGTTTAAGTAAATTAGCCAGAGTAGTAGATATCTTGGCGCGCAGGCCTCAGGTGCAGGAGCGCCTAACTACGCAGATCGCTGAGATCATTATGGGTAAGCTTAAACCACTAGGTGTAATGGTGGTGATCGAGGCAGAACATTTATGTATGTCCATGCGGGGAGTGAGAAAGCCCGGCACTCTGACCGTGACTTCGGCAGTGCGCGGAATTTTTAAGGAAGATCAAAAGACCCGCTCCGAGACTCTGGCGCTTATAAAAGGGTAAAGATAAAATTGCTTGAATAAGAAGCGATTTGGTTTATAATTATAACAATACACCTGGTTTTATAGGATAAGCTAGTGTTCCGCTTCTGTTTTACACCTGGCTTTATAGGATAAGCCAGTGTTCCGCTTCTGCGGAAGGAGGGCGATATGGAAGACAGGGGGAAGACTTCAGTTGGTGTACAGGCGAATTTGGCTGCGCTTTTCTGTTACCTTCCTTACATAGGTATTATTGCTGCTATTCTCTTTGTTATACTTGAGAAAGAAAGCAAGTATGTGAGGTTCCACGCTATACAGTCGATCATTGTCTCTGGATTTTTTATTATCCTTAGCTCTGTATTAGGGGCAATTCCTGTTCTTGGGTGGGGCCTTTTACCGATTGTCGCAGTGTGCGGTTTGATCCTGTGGATACTTCTAATGGTCAAGTCCTATCAGGGCGAGTATTTTAAGGTTCCGATTGCCGGCGACATTGCCGAGAAAAATTCTTAATTCGGATGCCAGCAAAATAAGTTAAACTTCTGCCGGCAGGGATTATTCCCTGTCGGCAGTTTTTATTTAAAATGAGAAAAATATTTTTTGTCATTATTTATTTGATATTTGTTTTAACCATACCTGCTTGCGCCCAGCAGCTGGTGCCTGAGACAAAATCCGGGAATGTAGCATTGGATACCTGGGTGAAGATGACTGATGATGCTATTACCCTATATCAACAGCGTAAGCACAAAGAGGCCATTGCCCTGGCGCGTAAGGCTTTGGATTATGCTGTTGAAAAATTCGGTCCGGAAAACCCTAATGTTGCCGAGTCCATGGATAATCTGGCTACCTATTTGACTGCTGAAGGAGAATATATAGAAGCGGAAGAGTTTTATCAAAAGGCCCTGGTGATCATAGAGAAGAATTTCGGTAAAACAAGCGAATACACCGCGATATTCCTGAATTATTTATCGGATTTCTACCGTAAGATCGGCAAAGACGATGAAGCGGCAAATCTTCAGGCCCGCGCGCAGGAGATCCGGCACAAGGATAAGTAACCATGCAGATAAAACTTAAAGATTCTGATGGGGTGGCCATCTGTTGTATCAGCGGTGAGGTTACTATAGATACTGCCCCCGAGCTAAAGAAAACCTTTAAGAAGATAATCGATAATAAGACTCACAAGGTGCTTTTGGATTTTCGCGGGGTTAATTATATTGATTCCTCAGGTCTTGCCTCGTTGATTGACTTTTCGCGTAATCTTAAAATAATCCAGGGCATGGTTTTTATGTCTGAGCTTTCGCCTAAAGTCAGCTCGATTTTCAGCATCACCAAGCTGGATAAGATATTCAGGATCTTTGATACTGAAGAAGAAGCGCTCAAGAATTTATATGGCCGCTAAAGAGCGCAAGAGTCGTTTTTTTGAATACGAAGAGCGCATCCGCAAAAGCTACATCGAATTAAAGAAGGCTTATGCGGAAGTCCAAGACTCTTACGCCGAGATGGTGTTTCGTTTGGCACTGGTGGCTGAATATAAGGACGATTCTACCGGAACACATCTGGTGCGCATTGCCGATTATTCCACCGAGATTGCCCGAGCCATGAACCTATCGGCCAAAGACGTGGATTACCTTAAATACGCCAGCGTTATGCATGATATAGGAAAGCTGGTGGTGCCGGATTCGATATTAAAGAAGCCAAGCGGACTAACTCCGGAAGAGCGGGAGGTGATCAAGAAACATGCGGTTCTTGGCGCGAATATATTTAAAGGCAGTCGTTCTCCGCTTTTAAAAGTAGCCAAGCTGATCGCTTTGACCCATCATGAGCGTTACGATGGGACGGGTTATCCTAGCGGCCTTAAAGGCAAGGATATCCCGCTTTTTGGCAGGATAGTTGCCTTGACGGATGTATTTGATGCTTTGACTTCCGAACGGCCTTATAAAGAGGCGTATGGATTTGATGAAGCGGTAGAGATGATAAGGGTAGAGTCGGGAAAGCATTTTGATCCGGAAGTGGTAAAAGTTTTTTTGAAATGCAAGAATAAAATTCGTAAGATCTGGCAGGCGACCAAAGACATCGACGCCTTTGTCAAGGATAAGGCGAATGAGCAGCGTATTGAAAATTAGGGATAATCTTGTATAATATAACCATAAAAAGGAGGAACAAGATGAGAAAACTGTTAAGAACTGCATTTATTGCGGCCGTCGGTCTGCAGTTGTCAGCGTTTAGTTCTTTTGCTGAGACTAAAGTAGCGAAACCGGCTCAGGAAGCGCAGAAGCAGGAAGTCAAGACCATATTCAATTATAAAAGCGAGTTGGGGCTTACGGACAAGCAGTCCGACGATATGAAAGCGCTTGTTTCAAAATTACAGACTACCCTTAATGAAAAAGGCAAGGAGATTAGCGAACTGCGTCAAGGTCTTTCACAGATGATCAAGAATAAGGATTCACTCAGTATTATCCGTCCTCAGCTTAAGAAAATAGCCGACCTTCAGGTGGATATATCTTACACTGATATCGAGACCGCCCGTAAAATCGAAGGCGTGCTTACTCCCGCCCAGATGAAGAAGTGGCAGGATATCCAGTTGTCCTCTTTAGATAAGCTTAAAGCCGAAAGCACCAAGGCTGCCAAGAAATAGGCACTAATATTCTTCGGGTGAAGAAAGATATCTTCATTAATATCGGCCTGGTGCTAGTTGCGTTTTTCTGGTTCTAGGTGTCGCGGAAATTATCATGTGCTTTGCCTAGAAGATGGGCAAGTTTCCTGATCGACCTTTATACCAGAGAAATTTCGATCCGTATCTACGCTGGGGGCTTAAGCCCGGCGTTTTCGTCATGCCTGTGTTGAGGTAAACTCCGATGGTTACCACGCTCGGTACGGCCACCTTAAAAGCCTTCCAATACCTTTCGTGTCTTAATGCTAGGTGATTCCGAGACTCCCGTCTGGGCCTTGATCCGGTAAAGGTCCCTATCGATTATTAATATTAGAATACTTGTCTATCCAAACTTCCATACTGTATTGCTTCTGAAATATGCGGCGCCTCGATAGAGCCGTTATCTGCAATATCCGCACGGGCAGGGGTTCATAATTTTGGTTATACCGGAAAAACTATATGCTTGTTGTAGATTATTTTGATATAATCACATTAACTCAGCACATGTATTAAAAAATAAACTCTGCGATGGATACAGATATTCTACGTTATACTAAAACTTCATTTTGGCAAAAGATAGCCCTGGTAATATTTGGGGTATTCCTGACCGTTGTTATTTTTGAAATAGGATTACGGCTGGGAGGGTTTGTATTGTTATCGATACAGGAGCACAGGAATAGGATCTCTATCAGCAAAAGAGGGCCTTATCGCATTATGTGCTTGGGCGAATCTACCACTGCACGGCAACACCCTCGATTTTTGGAAGAAGTACTTAACCGGCGCAATATAGGGATAAAATTCAGCGTAATAGACAAAGGTGTTGACGGAACTAATACAGAAAGCATATTATCTAGACTCGAATCTAACCTAGAAGAACGCCACCCGAATATGGTCATTACCATGATGGGCTGTAATGATCGCGGGGTAATGTATTATCAGGATATACCCGAGTCTGATAGCTGGCTATTTAGGCATTGCCGAGTATATAGGTTCAGCCAGATTATATACATGCATATCTTAAAGAAGCTGAAAAAAGAAGATATTTACAGAGCAAAAAGCCTTCTTCCAAGCCAGGGAAAGTCCCCAGAGACTGAAAGATCCTTATTGAAGGCCGTAGAGCTTAACCCTAAGAACGATAGGGTGAGAAAGCCATAGAACTCAATCCCAAGAACGAAGGAGCTTATATTGAACTAGGTAATTCTTACCAATTACAGAACAGATTCTCTGAGGCTGAGGAGCTATATAAGAAAGTCGTAGAACTTAACCCAAAAAACGATTGGGCGTATGTTGAACTCGGAATTTCTTGCCGAAAGAAGCGTAACTTTTCTGAGGCTGAGGTGTTATTTAAGAAGGCTATAGAACTTAACCCCAAAAACGATTGGGCGTATGTTGAGCTAGGGAACAATTACCGAAAACAGCGTAACTTCTCTGAGGTCGAGAAGCTATATAGGAAAGCATTAAAACTCAATCCCAAAAACGCTGAGGTACATATTGAGCTAGGAAATTATTACCAAGATCAGGGCAAATACTCTGAGGCTGAGAAGTTATATAAGAAAGCCGTAGAGCTCAACCCAAGAAATGATAAGATCTATGGAGCACTAGGGATATTATATATAGAAATGGGTAACCCAGGACTTGCTAGGGAATACAGTAAGAAGGCTGAAGAATTAAGGTTAAGCCACCAGTATTTAATTACCGCTACTAATTATCATAAGCTTAAAGCAATCTTAGACAAAAAAGGTATAACCTATGTTTGCGTACAGTATCCCATGCGCAGCTTAGAACCGTTAAAGAAAATATTCCAGGATAATGCAGAAGGCATTATATTTGTAGATAATGAGAA
>JAPLLR010000051.1 GCA_026387455.1 Candidatus Omnitrophota bacterium
TGCCCAAGCGCACAAAGTTTATCCAGCTTAAAAATTTGTTTCAGGCCCTTCATGGGCCGCATGGCTGCTTGTGGGATAAAAAGCAGACGCATAAATCACTGCTTAAATATTTAAGGGAAGAATCGGGTGAGTTTTGCGACGCGGTACGTAAGGGCAACATACATCACATGAAGGAGGAGCTGGGAGATGTTCTGCTTCAGGTGATGTTTCACGCCCAGATCGCTTCTAAAGTTGGCAGTTTTGATATTGAGGATGTGATAGAGGGGCTGATTAACAAGCTTAAGCGCCGCCATCCGCATGTTTTCGGCACCACAAAAGTAAAGTCCTCGCACGAGATCATTAGAAATTGGCGTAAGATCAAGAAAATGGAAAAGAGAACCCCGCCTCATAAACACCGCAAAATTTCATTCTGAAATTTTGCTGGTATTCGGCGGGGTATTTGCCCAAAGTGAAATAATTGCAAATAGGAGGGTCACTAATGTATCCTTTAGTATTTTTAAGCATAACCCTGATTGTCGCGACAATACATTTGCTTTTGCGTAAATCCAAAAAACGTTTGAGTCCCAGGCGCATTATCGAGGTGATCCTGGCCTATTTTCTTTTTATTAATATTGGCTGCACCGGGCTATTTAGTTTTACCGGCCACGCTTTTCTTGCCGACAGGGTAGCCACTAGCATCGGCTGGCCTACGGGAAGCCCATTTCAGTTTGAGGTAGCTATCGCGAATCTTGCTTTCGGGGTGCTGGGGATTCTTTGTATGTGGATAAGGGGCAATTTTTGGTGGGCGACCGGCCTGGGCAGCGCGATATTCTCTTTTGGCGCGGCAAGCGGTCACATCCGGGATATGATCTTAAAACAGAACTTCGCTATCTATAACGTCGGGCCGGTGCTTTTTGTAAACGATATTCTTATACCCGTAGTCATTCTCACGCTTTTGGTCACGCACAAATTGATGCATAAATGAAAAAGGCGCTGGTAACTTTTCTTGTTGTCCTGGCTTTACTTGACGGCGTAGCTTTATATTATTTGCACAAAAATCAGCAGGAAAAATTCACTCTGATGCAGGAGGATGTGGCAAAAGAGATTGAGGACCGCTGGGAGATCGCCCAGAATGTGCAGAAGCAAATGGAGACCAAGAAAGACGCGCGGAATTTTATCGAGCGCATTGACAGCCAGAAAGAGATAGTCCAGGATTACTCCCAGGGGCTGGACGGATTAAAGACTACGCTTGATGAGCTGGATAAATCTCTGCAGGAGCGTATCAGCGCGCTGGAGGCTTCACTAAAACAGCTCGATGACTCTAATAAGCAGTCAGCATCTAAGTTTGCAACTCAGCTGGATTTGAACAAACAGGAATCTTTAGCTTTTAATAAAGAAAATTTGGATGCGTTTAAAACGCTGCGGGAAGTAAGCTCTCAGGTTAAGGCTCAGGTGATAAATTTGGGATCAGCCTTTGACCGTAAAATCGAAGTTTTAGAAAATAAACTGATTACGCTTAGGGAAGAGCTGGCGGCGATCAAAGAAGCAGCGCAGCTTCAGGTGGCAGTTAAGCCTTAGGAGAGACAGGTATGTCAGAGTTACGCTATAGTCTGGTTTCTGGAGAGTGGGTGGTGGTATCCACGGAGCGGGCAAAGCGACCGAAAGATTTTCTTAGAACAAGAGAGAAGAAGGTGCTTCCGGAGTATAGAGAGGACTGTCCGTTTTGCCCCGGCAACGAATCTAAGACGCCGGGGGAGATCTACCGCCTAGGGGATGAGAGCTCTTGGAAGGTGCGTTCGGTGACCAATCTTTTCGGAGCACTCTCCATGAATACCGAGCATGGCAGAAAGCTCGACGGGATATTTTTGTCCATGGGCGGATTCGGAACGGCCGAGGTGCTCATAGAGCACCCTTTGCACAATATGATCATCCAGCTGATGAAAAACGAGGAAGTCGAGGATATCATCCGCATGTACAAGCAGCGCTATATCGCCATGACCCGCATCGAGGGGGTAGAGGCGATAATAATCTTTAAGAACCACGGGTCGATGGCCGGGACGTCGCTGGAGCATCCGCATTCCCAGATGATCGCTACCCCTATCGTCCCGCCGCAGGTAAGGAGTCGCATGGAAAAGGCGGTGCATTATTTTGACATGACGGGCCATTGTGTTTTCTGTAAGACGCTGGAAGAGGAGCTCAAGGCTAAGAAGCGCGTGATCTTTGAGACGGATAAATTTGTGGCATTTCTCCCCTTTGCCGGAGCTTCACCTTTTACGATCTGGCTTTTCCCCCGTAGGCACACGGCCTATTTCGCCCACATCAATGACGATGAAATCAAGGACCTGGCAATTAACCTAAAAACTGTTTTGCAAAAGCTCTATTACGGCCTGGATAACCCGGATTACAATCTCACCATCCGCTCCATACCGGTAAAAGAGCGGGGGACCGAGTATTTTCATTGGTATATTAGTATTATTCCCAGGCTTACGCAGCCTGCAGGGTTTGAATTAGGTAGCGGCATGTTTATTAATACTTCGCTTCCTGAAGAAGCAGCGGAGTTTTTGAGGCAGGTAAAGATTTAGGGACTAAATGAATAAATTTCTTCTATACTTTTTATTGCTAATTCTTTCATTCATCGCCTCAGGCTGCCATTATCTTAAGTCGCCTCCGGCGCCTTCGCGCATGAGCGTCAATGCCGCCAAGACCGAACAGGCAGAAGATGCCCGGGACTTTGCTCAAAGTTTCGCTTACGAAAAAAAGAACGAGGCTAAGCAGTCTGTAGAGTCAAAGTCTGCTAAGATTAAGCCGGCTAAACCGGTCAAGATCACTGACCCTGCCTGGAAGTCTATCCAGAAGCAAAAGACAAAATCCGAAAAGAATTACACTCTGACTGAGCTTATCGACATGGCGCTCACCAATAATCCCCAGACCCGCCAGGACTGGGACCAGATCCGGGTTTCCCGGGCGATCGAGAAACAGGCGGAAAGTACTCTCTACCCGCAGCTTACTATCGCGGCGACGGGAACCAGGGAAAAGCAGGTCTCCAATATCCCCGCCAACCGCTTTAACGATACGCATTACGGACCCAGCGCGCAGCTTACCTGGCTGATCCTGGATTTCGGAGGCAGAGGAGCGAATATCGAATCCAAATTCCAGAAGGTGCTTGAGGCCAATGCCCAGTACAATCAGTCTTTGCAGGACTTGATTCTTAACGTGCAAAAGACTTACTATAATTATTACGCCGCGCAGTCTCAGGCAGAGGCGGCTCAGCTCGATGTTCAGAATACCAAGGTGGATTACGACGCGGCTCAGGCAAAGTTCGACGTGGGCCTGGTGCCAAAGCTGGATGTACTTCAGGCAAAATCCAATTACGAGAATTCTCTGTATAATCTGGAGAGTGCTAAGGGCAAAGTGAAAACTTCCAAGGCTGACCTTGCCCTGGCGATCGGAGTATCTGCTGACACTAATTTTGATATTGTTTCCCCAACCAAAGAATTGCCTACAGGGATCAATGAGGATGATGTAAGCCGCTTGATAGAAGAGGCTATGCAAAAGCGTCCGGATATAGCGGCGCTCAAGGCCGAGTTAAAATCCAAGCAGGCCGCGGTAAAGGCGGCGCTTTCGGATATGCTGCCGAGCGTAAGCGTGGGAGGCTCTGTCCAGGATAATAAATATAAATATGTCAATTCCGGAGGCCTTAAAGACAATCAGCGGGATTATTCCGGTTACGCCAGCGTCAGTTGGGATATTTTCGACGGGTTCAGCAACCTAAATATTAAGAAGCAAGCGGACGCCGAGAGCGCGGTGGCCCTGGATAAGCTGATCCAGGCTGAGCTATCGGCCAGTTCGGATGTCTGGGTAAAATATTATGATTTCAACACCGCGGTGCAGAAGCTTCAATTCGGCCAGGCGTATTTTGACACCACGGAAAATTCTTATAGCCTGGCTCTTGAAAGTTACAACGCCGGATTAAAAAGTATCCTTGATCTGACTCAGGCGCAAAGCGACCTTTCTGCGGCGCGCAGCCGCTTGATACAGTCAAAGCAGGACGTGTTCGTGTCTTTGGCGGCTCTTGCGCATTCCACCGGCACGCCTAATATTAAGATAGAAGCGGTAAAAAATTAATTCTAGGGGGATAATGATAATGGATAAACCTAAGAAATCCAATAAGCTTACAAAATTGATCATCATCGGTTGCGCGCTCGTGGGAGCTTTTTTTATCTTCAAGGGCTGCTTTGCAAAAAAGCTCGCGCCGCAGGCGTTTCCCCGCCCGGTGGATGTAGGAGTAGCTTTCACTAAAGATGCGCCTGTTTATTTGGAGTCTTTCGGCAATCTTTACTCACTTAACGATGTAAATATAAAAGCCCAGGTCACCGGACAGATCAAAGAAATAAACTTCACTGAGGGCACTGATGTAAAAACAGGAGATCTGCTTATTACCATTGATCCATCATCATATCAGGCTCAGCTGGATAAAGCCCGGGCTGCTTTAAACCAGGCTCTTGCCGACCTGAAGCTTAAAAAAGTGACTTTTGAAAGAAACAAGGTTCTTTTTGAGAAGCAGCTTATCTCTAAGCAGGATTACGATAGTTACTCCGCTGATTTTTCTGGCTCTGAGGCGCAGGTGCGCATGGATAAGGCAGGCTTGGATATTGCTCAGATAAATCTCGACTACTGTTTTATCCGCTCTCCGGTGGACGGGCTCACGGGAAAGCGCCAGGTGGATATCGGAAATGTCATCATCGCCAATGACGGACCGACGCTGGTAAATATAAAGACTATTGACGAGTTGAATATTGATTTTATGGTCACTGAGGTGGATCTGGGCAGGGTGCGTGAGGCGATGAGTAAGGGTACGCTTAAAGTCGAGATCGCCTCAAACGACGCTCCGGATAAGGTGTATACGGGTGAGCTGTTATTGCTGGATAACGCCGTAGATAACACTACCGGGTCATTTCTCCTGCGCGCTATCGTCTCCAATAAAAACAGAGAATTGTGGGCCGGGCAGTTTGTTACTGTTAGGCTTATTTTAAGCATAGATAAAAATGCGGTACAGGTGCCGTATGAAGCGGTACAGCTTGGCCAAAGCGGCCCTTATGTTTTTGTGGTCACTGCTGATAATAAAGCGGACCTTAGGCTGGTCAAAAGCGGCAGCCGCCAGGAGGGCAATATTGTGATCTATCAGGGTATACAATCCGGTGAAAAAGTGGTCACTGCCGGACAGCTTGGGTTAAGCCCGGGGGCTTTGGTCATTGATACCGCGCAAATGAAAGCTATGGAAGCGGCGCAGGCTGCTGCTCAAAAAAAGAAGAAAAAATAAACTATGAATTTTTCAGAAAACTTTATTAAAAAGCCCGTAATGACCACCCTGGTAATGGTGGTGGTTCTGATATTTGGTATCGCGGCATACTTTAAATTACCTATCAGCGACCTGCCGGTTGTGGATTATCCGGTCATCACCGTAAGTGTAGCCTATCCTGGGGCAAGCCCTAACACCATGGCTATGACTGTGGCTTCCCCTCTAGAGAACCAGTTTACCCAGATCCCCGGCCTCAACACCATTATTTCCACTAACACCGAAGGCCAGACCAGTATCATGCTTACTTTCGAGCTTAGCCGCAGCGTAGATTTGGCTGCTCCTGACGTGCAAGCGGCTATCCAGCGGGCTACCGGGAACCTGCCAACGGACCTTCCGGCGCCGCCAAGCTATTCCAAGACTAATCCCAGCGATACGCCTGTCATGTATTTTTTGGTAAACTCCGACACCCTCACTCCCGGACAGCTTTTTGATTTCGGAAACCGCACTATCGGCCAACGCCTGAGCATGGTGCAGGATGTTTCGCAGGTGCAGACCTGGGGGGCTAAGACTGCGGTAAGAGTGCAGGTCGATCCCAATAAAATGTCCGCTTATCAGTTAGGTATGGCTGAGGTGGCTAACTCTGTGAATAATGGCACAGTCACTGTCCCCGGAGGAAGCCTTAACGGAGATGTGCGCACCTTTTCCATTGAGCCCAAGGGCCAGTTGTTTAAGGCCAAGGATTACGAGAATGTTATCGTCGCCTATCGCAATAACGCGCCTATCCGACTTAAGGATATCGGTAGGTGTATCGATAGCGTAGATAACGACGTGATGAACGTTGATTATGGAAAAGCCAAAGAGGGCGTAAGGGGTGGGACAGTAGTGGTCGCGGTTTCACGTGTCGCCGGCGCCAATACCGTAGCTCTTGCCCAGCGTCTGAGGGATACGGTGGCGCAGTTGCAAAAGGAGATTCCCGGCTCGGTAAAACTGGATATATTCTACGATAAGTCCATTACAATTGTAGAATCAGTCAATGACGTAAAGCTCACTATCATAATCGCGCTTATCCTGGTTATTCTGATTATTTATCTTTTCCTGGGCAGCCTTTCAGATACTATCATTCCCAGCATCACCCTGCCTTTATCCATCGTGGCTACTTTTATCCTGATGTACGCTTTGCATTTTAGCCTGGATAATCTGTCATTGATGGGCCTCACCCTTTCTGTCGGGTTTGTCGTGGATGACGCTATCGTGGTCCTGGAAAATACCGTGCGCTTGATAGAAAAGGGGATGAAGCCGCTGGCCGCGGCTATCGAAAGCGCTAAAGAAATCACCTTTACCATCATTTCCATGACCCTGTCTCTTACGATCATTTTCGTGCCGCTGGTTTTTATGGGAGGGACAGTAGGGAGGGTATTTCAGGAGTTCGCTATCACCGTAATCCTGGCTATTCTTTGTTCAGGGGTGATCTCTCTGACCTTAAGTCCGATGATGTGCGCGCGCATGCTTAAAGAAAAGGGCAAGGAAAAAGAAAAAGCCCTGCAGAAGCATATGAATAAATTTATGAAAGGGGTCATTGATACTTACGGAGTCTGGCTTACTTGGACCCTTAAGCGGCCGATGACTACGCTTATCGCCTGGATATTCTGTTTTGTGGGGACGATTGTCTTTTTCTTTGTCCTGCCGCAGTCGTTTTTGCCTGAAGGAGACAGTGGATTTATAACCGGCGGGATATTGGTGCCCCTTGGCACATCTACTACTAAAGTGCGGAATTATCAGGATGCTATTGACCGGGTAGTAATCGAGGATAAAATTGTGGACAGGTTCCTGACCGTGACCGGGTTAAATCCCGGAGCGGATCAAAGTACCGGATTTTTCGTCTGTGTTCTAAAGCCTCTTGATGAAAGAAAGATGAGTATTCAGGACTTCACCAAAAAATTGCGCGCTAAATTGGGCAGGATTCCAAACGGGTTTGTGTTCCTGGAGCCTGTGCCGACTTTAAAGATAAGCGCCGGTGCTGAAAGTACGGCATCGGGCGCTAAATATTCCTATGTTTTGACCGGCCCGGACCAGACCCAGCTTTATAAGACAGCGCTGGATTTTGAGAAGACCATGCGCGGACTTGCCGGCATCCGCGACGTGCAAAACAGCGTAAAGCTGAACATGCCTCAGCTTAACATCAAGATCAATCGCGACCGGGCATCCACCTTTGGTATCACTGCCCAGGATATCGAAAACGCGTTGGCCTTGTCTTACGCTCAGGGTAAAGTCACCACTTTTAAGACTGACGTGGATATCTACAATGTTATTGTAGAGTTGGATAAGAAATTTCAGAAGAATCCCGAGAACCTATCGCATATTTATCTGCATTCGACACAGGTCGCGTCCCTTGTCCCTCACGGAAGCAAGGGCGGGAGTCTCGTGCCACTTAGCGCAATTGCTAGTTGGGAGCAGGGTGTGGGGCCTCAGAATGTGCCGCATTATAACCAGCTTAATTCCGCCACGCTTTCTTTTAACGTGGATCCCGGCGTGCCGATAGGCAACGCCACCAAACTTTTACAAGATTCCGCGGCCAAAGCATTTCCCCCAGGTGTCACTGGATTCTTTCAGGGCGAAGCCCAGCAGTTCCAGGAGGCAGTGGCAAGCCTTGGTATTTTGATCATTATCGCGGTTTTTCTTAAATACATCGTTCTTGGCGTACTTTATGAAAACTACGTGCATCCTTTGACCATTCTTACTACTTTGCCTGTAGCTACTTTCGGAGGTCTGCTTACGCTTTTTCTCTTTGGGTCAGAACTTTCTCTTTACGGCTATGTCGGCATGTTTATGTTGTTGGGTATTGTAGCTAAAAATGGCATTATGATGGTGGACTTCGCTAACGCCAACCTGAATAAGGGTAATGTCAGCGATTTCGACGCTATTTACGACGCCTGTATTGTGCGTTTCCGCCCTATCCTGATGACCGGCCTGGCCGCCATCATGGGCGCGGTGCCTATCGCGCTTGGCTTTGGCGCTGATGGCTCTTCGCGCCGGCCGCTTGGTCTTATCGTTGTAGGTGGCTTGATCTTCTCGCAGGTCATTACATTATTTGTCACCCCCGGATTATTCCTCTATATGCAGAAATTCCAGTCTCAGGTTTTGGATAAATTTGAGCTTACCCGTTCGGAAGCCGCGCGCAAACGTATGGAAAGCGTGGAATAACACCCGGCCTTAGCCCCTTCCTTAAAAGGTATAGGAAGGACTACCCCTGTGGGGTTAAAAGGTACAAGAAGGGCTACCCCTCTGGGGTTATAGGAAAGGCCGTGTGTGCACTTACTGTGTATCCCCAAACTTAAAGGATAGTTTGGGGTTGAGTTGGTGCTCAAGGAGGTAGCAAATGAAAAGCAGGATATTCGTGTTTGGTTTTATGTTATGCTGTTTGAGTTTGTTTGCCTGCAAAGATAGCTCAGCGGTCAAGATCGTTGATGGCAAGAAATTAATGGAGGTTAAAGCTGGGGAAGAGTTTTCTATCTCTGTTTACGCCAATCCTTCTACCGGCTATGAGTGGCAGCTGGCTGAGGCCCTGGATGGCAATTTTTTGGTGCTGGTGAATAAGGAGTATTCCGGAGGGGATCCTACGATGGTGGGTTCAGGCTGTGAGCAGGAGTGGACCTTTAAGGCGCTTAAACCCGGCAGCACAAAGATATCCTTGAAATATCTGCGTTCTTGGGAAAAGGGTGTACCTCCGGTAAAGATAGAAGAATTTGAAATAAATATTCGCTAGATTATTTTTTTGCAGTTTTGCTTGATTTCTTTTTTTGTTCGTTCTTTTCTTTACTCATCCGGTACTCAATGGCTTTACGCGCCTCGAAATATCCGGCTGAGATCAGCTTGTGAAGTTCTGCTTCATTTCTGTCCGGATTTGACATTTTCTTAAGCTTTGTCATCACCTCTTTTATGGGCATGCCAGTCTTATATTCGGGGTAGAGGAGGCCGGTCATCAAGATCGCCTCTAGCACGATTACTATTCTGATTACTTCGGAGAAGCTTAGGTCGTATCTCTCCGCCAGAAACTTCACATATTCTTCCTGCCAGTCGGTCAACAATACCTGGTATCTTTTAAGCATATTTTCCTCCTAATATTTGTAAGTGTCTCAAGTGTGTATATTCTATACAAACTCACATTTTTGGCAAGTTAATTTTTAAATATTGCCTTGACAAGTCACAACTGGCACATATAATGTTGCATACGTTAGATATGTAATCAAGTTGTGTATCCTGCCACGGAGATCATTGTGGATTTAAAAAATTATGATGTGAGCCCTGAGATCCTGCAAAAATCCGGGGAATGCCCGCATTCCCATAGATGCTTATCCGCTCCCGAGACAACGGTCTGCAAGGCCGAATACCTCCTGGCTGACCAGAATCTCTTCGTAAAGGAAAAGGAGAACCGCAAGTGCGAGAAATTCCTCTCCTACGGTATCGCCGGTATCTGCAAATGCCCGGTCCGGGTCGAGCTCTACAAGCGCTACAGAGTTTAGCTCCTTTATTGCCTTGAAGTTCCTCACCTGAATAAAGAAACTAGCTTCGCAAATTGAGCAGTATGCGAAGTTAGGGAAAAGGTATTTGACATAATAGCCGCTATCAAATAGCTTCTAATTTCGTCCATTGTGATGAGAAAATACTCCAACCCTCTGTAAGTAAAATGCTTGCAGAGGGTTTATATTTGGAGTAGAATTAAAATTGCAGCGCGACATTAAAAAGGAGGAAGTCATGGATAAGAGATTTGAAAAGGAAGAATTATTAAGTTGTATTAAAGAGAAGGCGAAGGAGTTGTGGGAAAAGGATGGATGCAAGAGTGGCCGTGATTTTGATTATTGGTTGCAGGCTGAAAAGATCGTAAAAGGGCAAATGAAAAAAAAGTTATAAGTTCCCTATAATCGTTATCTGTATATGGGCAAAGAAGAGTATTTATGAATAAAAAAGAACTTTTAGACAAGCTTAAACGGGCGTATGTGATGGAGGAGGAAATGGCCGGTATGCTCATTGACCTTTGCCATCCCAGGGCTTTGTCTGATGATTTGTCTGAAGGGGCGCGTAAGCGCATAGAGGATTTACTTCTCGATATCAAGGCAGATACATTACGCCATAAGAAAATAGTGTCAGAAATAAGAGAAAGCTTGGCATAACTATGGACCGAAATACATTGATAGCAAGATTGCGCCAGATTACGGCAGCTGATAGAAATGCTCTTGCCATATATACGGAATTATCGGAATTAGCCAAAGATGAAAACCAGCGTAAAGTTTTTTCTGATATAGCCAAAGATGAAAAGCGGCATATCGCTTTAGGCGAAGAGATGCTATCGCTACTGGAGAGGTAAAGGTTGGGCGAGAAGAAGCGTACGGTAGAATGGGGTAAAATCTTTGAGATTTTGCTTATTCTTCTGGTAATTCCCACTCTTATTTTCTACCTCGTCGGATTACGCAAGCCGGCTTTCTTGAATTACTCTTATTATTTTCTCGTCTCTCTATTCATATTCCAGGCTGGGTTGTCGTATATGTATTCCCTTAGCGCTTTCAGGCGGGGAACATTCAAAGAGTTGCCTACCGCAAAGCATATTGTCCTGCCCAAAACCACATTTATCGTCAGCGCTTATCTTCCTAATGAGCTTGAGGTTATTGAAGATACGCTTTTGAATATTTTACAGCGTATCCAGCGTCCGGAGGCCGGGATTGAGCTGATCCTGGCCTACAACACTCCGCATATGGAGGAGATAGAGCCGCGCTTAAGGGAGCTTGCTTATAAGTGGCCTGAACTCATATTGGCAAATGCTTACGGCTCCAAGAGTAAGAGTGAAAATCTAAACTATGCCCTTGAGATCGCATCCGGGGAGATGATCGTATTGTTGGATGCTGATCACCTGGTGGCTCTGGATTGCCTGAAGCTTGCCTGGCGTTGGCTCGACGAAGGTTATGGTGTAGTCCAGGGCAGGTGTAAGATCCGTAACGGAAAAAGTAGCCCAGTGTCTTCATTGGTTGAAGTGGAGTTTGAGGCTATTTATGGCATCAGTCATTACGCTAAGTCTAGGCTTTTTGATTCTACGCTTTTCGGCGGCACAAACGGCTACTGGCGCAGCTCGGTTATCAAGAAAATAAAGTTTGCGTCGGATAGGCTGACCGAAGATATTGACGCCACTCTGCGCGCCATACTGCAAGGAAACCATATTGTCCATGATCGTAACATAATCTCGACTGAGCTGGCCCCTGAGACGCTGGCAGGGCTTTGGTTCCAGAGGAAGCGCTGGGCCCAGGGGTGGTTCCAGGTATCAGTGAAATACCAGACAGCTATCTTAAAGAGCAAATTCCTTAATATTTTACAGAAGTTTATGTGGACTACATTGTTGATGTGGCGCGTTGTTTACGATATCTTAAGCCATTTACTTTTTCCAGTAGTGTTCGCGTTCTGGTTGACAAGAGGCAAGATAGATTTTCCCATGAACAGCTTTATCTGGTTTGCTTTATTCTTTGTGATGCTTAGTGGACCATTTGAAGCCCTGGTCGCGTACAAAAACGCATCGCTGCCGAGAGCCCCAGTCTGGCAGTACTTTTACTATGCATTTTGCGCTTTCTGGTATACATTATTCAAGAACACAATACAGGTAGTTGCTATCAGGGATGAGCTTTTGGGCAAGCGCGAGTGGGTGGTTTCAAAGAGGTAAAAATGAATTACCGGAATATCAAATTAATCTTGGCATTTTTTATCGGCGCATGTTTGGTAGGCAGCGTTTTTGCTGACGATAATTTCAATAGCGAATTAAGCAAAGCACGGAGCCTGGTAGAGAAAAAGTCATATGGTGAAGCTCTCGAAGTTTATTCTGGCATTAGCGACGGCCTACGCAAAGATTCGGGTTTAGCCATAGAGTGGGCACGTGTTTATACGTATGCAGATAAACATGAGGAGGCGATTAAGCTTTTCGAGGAGGTGCGTTTGACGCACCCGGAGCGCACCAATGAGATAATTCGAGAGCTGGCTGAGCAGTATAAGTGGAGCGGTCAAATACCTAAGGCAATAGAGGTATATAAGGAAGGCCTTGCGTCAAAAGTCGAAGACCAGCGGATGTTTCTGGGATTGGCCGAAGCACTTGTTTGGGATGATAAAAAAAGCGAAGCTATAGAAAATTATGACGTTGCTCTTAAGCGTTGGCCGGATAACTTGGATGCTCTTCTTGGCAAGGCTAATGTCTTGAGCTTTCAGGATAAGCTTGAGGAGTCCTATGTTTTATACCAAAAGGTTATTGATAAAGATCCCGGAAACCTAAACGCGCTTAATAATCAGGCCAGAGTTTTAGTGTGGCAGGGTTATCATCGTAAAGGCGTAAACCGGTACGAGGAGATACTGAGGCGTTATCCCAAAAACCCCGACGCTATCGAAGGGATGGCTTTTGCCCTGCATTGGCTAGGAGATGACGTGCGGGCGGTTGAAAGAATAAAAGAATTGTTGGAATTCGAGCCTAACCGTAAAGAGGCAGAAGATCTTTATTATCAAATAAAGAATTCCCAGCTTCCCTTTGTCAGATCCGGTGGCCGTTTCTCAAGGGACAGCACTCCGCAGACAGTATCTACACAAGGCCTGCGTTCAGGCATGCACCTGAATTATTCGACGATGGTTGACGCCATATACGAGCATCAGGTGTTACGCAAGAAGGGGGCGGTTTCCACGGATCCTGTCTATCCGCTAAACGGCCTTGACCCGACCATAGCTGCGAACCGCTGGGGCTTGGGTCTTAGCAAGGTTTTAGGAGATGCCTTTGAGTTCAACACCTTTGTATATGAGACGCACTTTAGAAAAGTCGATTTTACCCCCTTTACCACCAACACTTGGTTTACTTATAAGCCGGATGACCGCTGGAGATTTGACCTTGCTTATGACCGCGAGACGTTCGAGGATAATGACGCGCTGGCTTATAAAGTTATCACCAATAGTTCGACATTTTCCACAGATTTCAGGCCGAATCGTTTCTGGTTCTTTAATGTAAAATATAAGCGGAGTTATTTTACGGATGACAACCGGCAGAACCAGATCTTTGGCACAGCCGAGTACCGCATTAAACAAAAGCCTTACGTCAAACTTTACTATAATTATTATTATTCAAGCTGGGCAGAACCTCAGCTGAATCACGGTTATTTTAATCCCCGTTCGCTTCTTTCACACGCATTAGGCGTCTACTCCGGAGTTGATTTGAGCAAGAAGTTTTTTGTGGAAGGCAAAGTCTCAGGAGGCTATGAATTTCAAGATAAGCCCGATGTCAACCACAAAAAGTCAAATCATCCCACTTGTTATGCGGCAGCCAGCTTAAATTACAGGCTGACTGAAAATTGGCTGCTCTCTGCGTCAGGAGATTCTTTTACCACCTGGCCGGATCACGGACAGCGCTCGTATCAAAAAAGAGGGGGTTATTTAAGCGTTACCTATAATTTTGGCGCAAGCCCCATTGCCTTACGTGATGGGTCCAGGCCAACCCGCACCACCGGTCAGTAATATCTTAGGTTTTTACCAGTTCGGCAATCCGCTTAAATAGAACCTCTGTTTGCTTGATTATATTCGTGATTGGGAGCATGAAGCTAAGTTAAGGGCAGTTTGACTTCTTAACCCTCTGTGATAGAATATATCGTAGAGAGTTTTGTTTTGGAGTAATTAAAATAAGTATAAGAGGGTTTTATGGAAAAGCTAAAACTGATCTTAATAGCTTTTATAATTTTAATTTCCAGTCCTGCTTGGTGCCAGTCCGAGTCATCGGAGTCTCCCGCAGATGATGAAGTACGGTTTCAGCTTCTTTCGGAAGGTCGTAGACTCTTAGACGCTGGAAAACCAGAGGAGGCAATTATCAAATGTTTCGATAAAGTTATTATTGATTTCGAATCTAAATACGAAGGACGTAAGGAGCGGGTTTATTGCGCACGGACCCCGCCTGAGAAATTATTATATCTTTTGATGGCAGTAAAAGAGAAGCGTGAAGCAACAGCGATTTCGGCGACATGGGCTGATGCTTACTTCATGAAAGGCTACGCTTTAATAGAGCTCGGCCGTATTTCAGAAGCCAAGCAATTTATAGAACAGGCCCTAGTTTTTTCACCTAATAACTCGCAATATTTATCAGAGCTGGGGTATGTTTATCAAACCGAGAAAAATTGGTCCAAATCATTGGAGCTTTTTAAGGCAGCGGAAGAGTCCGCAATTGCCTATTCTCCAGAAGAATCTAAGAAAGATGAATTGGGACGAGCCAGACGTGGTCTAGGGTATGTGTTTGTTGAGATGGGGCAACTTAATAAAGCTAAAGAAAAATATCTTCAGTGTCTTGAAGCTGACCCAGCTGATAATAAGGCTAAGGCAGAGCTAGAGTATATTCGTAAGCTTCAAAGTAAAACGAACAGTTCAAACAACTAAAGCTAACTTTTTATACATTTCTTTCGTCTCTTCCGTCATACACTGGTTACGAAAATCTTTCAATAGGGGGAAGCAATTTCAGGGCCGAACTTAATCGTTTGAGTTTTTTGCTTGCTAAGCACACTAATGATTTATAACTACATAACCAGGAGCAGGAGGCGAAGCTTGAGATGTCCTCCAAGCACGGAAAATTCGTTCAAATCGGTAAAAAGCGAAAATGAGAATTGGGCAAGAAGCGAAGCTAAGCTTGAAGATCGGGCAGTATATGGTATAACTAGCCTATGCTACAAGGGCGTGGAATTGGGGTAATATAGTTAATCTGAGGGCAACTCCCTGAACAGGGGGGTTGCCTTTTCTATTTGATGGAGGAAAAATGAGATGAACAGAAAGCAATCAACAGTCGTTTCGTTAATGATAGTGGTTAGTTTATTTATGATAGGAAATATAACTGTCGTTCGTGGAGTAATACCAATAGAACAGCTGTCGCTATTTAGGCAATTTATGTGGTTTGTTACTAGTAATATCTTAATCTTCATATTTTTAGGTATAATGATTGGCGGAATTATAATTTATACTTTAAGGGATAAGCATAAATAGTTCGCTTTATCATCTGGGGGGTAAGGACACTAAAGACCAGATGAGTTTCGCTTTTTGGGTAGAATGCGAAGTTGATTTTGGTTTGTCCTTAACATCCACGTCCGTCAGCCCCATATAGCGCCCCTAGCTGCATCTTATTGTATTCATAAGCCCGCTCACTAAATTGGGCATAATTTTTATATTAGTGGTAGAATGTGGATAAGCGGCAACCTGCTTTTGTGGTGCTGGAAGCAGTGGAGAGGGAAGAAAAAATTAGGAGGATGATATGGAGAAGAAACATTGTTTTATTGAAAGTAAGCGTTCTTGCACAATTAAATGTAAATCAGCGTATAAAAGTGAAGGTGAAATTTATTGTTCAATACTTTGGTCAATTAGACAGTTTGGTTATGCCTTAACAAAGTCTATAAAATGCAATAAGAAGAAATAGTCTCACCCGCTCTAAAGTAAAGGAGCAGTTTAATAAAAAATAACGGAGGAACTATGGCCACTGGAGAGAAGTTTGATAAACAAGGCAAGAGTCTTACTTGCACTTATTGCGGAAACAAAACTTTTTTTACCAGAGAAACTCTTTTGAATACCGCCGGCATGACT
Organism: Candidatus Omnitrophota bacterium; assembly: GCA_026387455.1. Classification (GTDB taxonomy): domain Bacteria; phylum Omnitrophota; class Gorgyraeia; order Gygaellales; family Profunditerraquicolaceae; genus JAPLLR01. The sequence goes on from JAPLLR010000051.1 coordinate 15,893, forward strand.
TTTTTGAATTTAGATTGGGCAAATCAAACCGCAGAGAATTATATTTGCGAAAAATGCGGTTATATAATGTGGTTTCTCCCTATGCCTAAATTCTAAAATTCTTTGTTTGTCTAGGCAGATAAGTGTAATTAATGCAGCAAGGGATACTTCGTTTTCCGAATAGACTAGGACGTATATATAGTGTGTTGAACTTCGCAATTGTGGGTAAAAGCGAAGTTAGGTTAAGTTGGATTTTCTAGCCCTCTGTGATAGAATATATTGCAGAGGGTTTTTTGGTTAGAATAAGAGGAAGAAAGGAAGAGAGAATAAAAAATGGATAAAAGACAGATTGGGTATTTGATCGTTGTGGCGATATTGTTAGCTTGGGTTTCTGTAACGCTTGCGGAGACTGTGCCCGAGGAGGCGCAACGTTACATGGCGCGCGGATCTGCTGCGGTAGAGATGGTCAAGACGCCGAAGGACTACGAACGTGCTGTCCGCGAGTTTGAACAGGCAGCGAAGCTCGCGCCGAACTGGCCAGACGTTTATTTCAGCCTTGGCTCTGTTCAGGCCAAGGCTGGAAACTACGGTGAAGCCATGCGGTATTACAAACGCTATCTTGAACTCGCCCCCAAAGCCCCCAACGCAGCGAAGATTCGAGAGGAAATCTACAAATTCGAGTATCGGGTAGAACAGGAGAATCTGAAAAAAGATCTGAGAAAAGAAAGGGGAAGGTTCAGTTTGGAGGACGGGGTTATTTATGATTCACAACTTGGACTTGAATGGGCGCCTTCTAATGGACAGGTCTTAAACCATAATCAGGCAGAGGGGTATGCCCGGGGTTTAAGTTTTGCCGGAGGTGGATGGCGGCTGCCGACAAGGGATGAACTTAAGAGCTTGTATGATAAAACCAAACCCGGCAATGTCGACCCTGTTTTTGGTGTTGGTAATATGGGGGTATGGACATCGGAATTGTATAATGAGATCCCGTCCAACCCTTGCGCGGTTTTCTTTAACTTCTCCAAAGGCGGCGAGTATGCCCATACTAACACCTTCACACATAACGTTCTGGCAGTGCGGTCCGGCCAGAGCATTGTGCTGGATTCCGAAAACAAAGGACTCCGTACTTATAAATCTCAATAAATACGTAGGTGAATTTGTTGATGGCAAATTCACCGGCAGAGGAACTTTCACTTGTAGTAATGGCAAGCAGTTCACGGGGAATTTAGAAAATAAAGTGCCACTTGAATTTACTATGATTAAAAGAGAATAGTAAGCAATTAACAGTTGCTTGGGTAAGTCACTAGAATCTGGAAACTTCACAAATTGGCTAGAATGTGAAGTTAAATTGACTTCCGTTCCCTGTATATAGTTCTCCCCGTATAACGGGGAGTTTGATTTCTTATCCCGCTGTGATAGAATATATTGCAGATGGTTTTTGGTTGGAGTAGAATAAAGAAAAAGGGAGATAGGGGGGGAATATGAAAAATAATCTTTTGATTGGGGCAATAATTAGTTTTTGTGTATTTGGGTTATTTACATTATCTTCTGCTACTCCAATGGAAGATGAGGCTGTAGGGGCTTTCAAATCTATTTTTCAGAAGAAGAATGCTTGCTCTAATTATGATGAATTTGAAAAGTTAAACAGGGAAATCGGAACAAAAGAAAATCTTAGGCAATTAAATTCGCCTGAAGGGCAGGAGCAAACGAAAAATCTTACGCAGGAGTTTAAGGAAAATATGTTTAAAATGATGAAGTCCTCATTTTTTGATATATCTGAGCTGGAAATTAAAGATGTTACTACTCAAGGAGATATTGTTACAATAAATTACGGACGAAAAGGACATCCTAGCTTCTCGGGTGAAGTTACTCTTACAAAAGAAGATGGTGTTTGGAAGATGATAAATGATTTTATAGAAGGTCAATGACCTCTTCGGCAGGGAAAATTAGGTCAACTAACAGGGGGGATGGAAATGAAACTTCAGATTTCAAGAATAATGATATTTTTCTTAATGGGGGTATTATCCTTAAGCGTTTCTTCTGCCTATGCTGAGAAAGCGCAAGAAATCTTAAGTACTCTTCCTTTACAGTTCGGAGATTTTGCTGCTGAGAGCAGCATAATGACCTATGAGGATGAAGCAATGGGTGCTTCTCTGGGTTATCACAGCCTATCCTCTTTTGGCTCAGATTTAACTGTGTATGTCTATAACCTTGGTGAGCAAGGAATAAAAGATGGCGTTGGTTCAGAAGTAATTCGTAAAGCAAAAGATTCTGCCTTAGAAGAAATAAAATCACTTGAGAATATCCTGTATCGTAATGTGAAGATTCTTTCTGAAACCCAGATGGATTTCTCATTAAGCAATAGCAAAACGCTCAAGGTGTTCTCTGTGTCTTTTTCATTGGAGTCAATTGATCCCTTAGACGGTGCTTCGCTGGGGAATAGGCTCTCTTATCTATACATTACAGGGTTAAAGGGTTATATTTGCAAAATCAGGGCAACTGTTCCATCTTTAGATAAGGAAAAGGAAATTCAAAAAGCGGTTAAGGCTATTCTCTCCAGTCTTTATTGAAATAAAAAATCGTCTCTCTAATCCCGGAATGTTCTTAATAATCGGCTTATACAGCGTCTATAGTGTTTAGCGAAAAAAACATAAGGTCTGTGAATAAGGCGTCAAAACATGGTTGTTTGTGGATATGGATAGCAGCGCTATTTATTTTTTGTGTGCCGCACAATAGCCATGCCTTTAAGACCCGCTTTGGTTTCGGTGAGCCCATTCACGAAAGCATCTTGAAAGATGCCCTCACTCCTCTGGGATTCCAAGAACAAAGCATAGGTAAGATTATTGAAGGCTGCAATAGCCAGGATTGGCCTTTTAGCTCTAAATTCACCAATTCCCCCCATCACCATTTTGATGATAATCGCATTCGTGATAGTTATGAATACATTACGCATCAGTTGAACATTGCAAAAATAGCTGCCGGGAATGCAGCTGGTAATCCGAAATCCAGAAATAAAGTGCTGTACATGCTGGGAGAGGCATTTCATACTCTCCAGGATTTTTACTCGCATTCAAATTATGTAGAGTGGCTTTTACACGACAATAAACCCCTTGTGCCTATGGACTGGAAGGCAGGAATTCCTCCTGGAATTCGTTCCGGCTATTATTATTTCAGTTGGCTGTTAGATAATGAGATGGTTCGCTCTAGGGCTGGTTCGGTGGAGGGGTTGCTCAAGGAGTTGCATACGCAGCATCCTGAGATACGGTTTCATACGGATGAGGAATATAAAATACGTAAAAACAATCCCACCTACACAAACGCCCTTGATTACGTAGTGGGAGATAAAGAAGTGCTTCATTGCGAACTTAACAAGGATGATAAGAATTCATTTCAGGGGAGCATAGTGGTTCCACATGCCACGACAGCAGGAAATAACTTTTATGAAATTGCCCGTACATTGGCTACAAACGATACCGCGCGCCATTGGAAAATGTTTTGTGAGATGCTGCGTGAAGAATACGGCAAAGGGGCACCCGCAATTATTGCTTATCTGGAGGGAAAACCTTAAGTACGGCTGTTGTGTCAGCTGAAGTTTCACCGTGCAAGGCGAAGGTTGGAGAGAAATTACGCTGATTTTATTTTGCTATCAAGGTGTTTTTTTATGCTATAATACCTAATAATGGATAAGGATAAATTTTCTTTAAGAATTAAAGAAAGTTATAAAAAAGGA
>JAPLLR010000021.1 GCA_026387455.1 Candidatus Omnitrophota bacterium
TATAAGATAAACCGCCTGCACATAGGTCCTCTCTTCGGCAGCTTTCTCCACGCCGCGATGGTTGTAGCCCAGCCTGATATCGACTCCCAATATCTTCTCTCCCTTAAGAGCGACGCTAAAACTCTCCGGCTCTTTTAAAGCCGGATGCTGCGGCCCGATAGGGATTTTAAACTCGTGGCTCTGCGCGTCATGCATAAAAAAACCTCACTTTCAACTTATTCCTTTAGGCAACCAATCCTTGCGCAAAGGATGCTCATCCAGAGGCCAATCATCAGTCAAAGGATAACGATTGCCTTGCGGCAAGCCCTCCACCTTAAATCCCAGCAGATCCACCAGCTCTCTTTCATAAACCTCTGCGCTGGGAAACGTCGCAGTTACGGTCATTAGAACCGGATTATTCTTATCCACGGAAGTCTTCAGATTTAAAACCGTGCCGTCCTCCCGGGAAAGGTGATATATAACGCTTAACTTATCCGCCTCGTCAAGCCCGGTCAGAGCGCAAAGAGAGTTAAACTTTAAATCTACGATCAAAATCTTAAAGGCATCGGCAAAACGGCTATACTCTATTTCACAAGTTAGCCTGCGCTGGCGCACTATCACAATCTTGTCTTCGGTAATACCTAACTTATTGATGATCTCTTGCTTCAGGGTTTCCTCGTTCATTTTTTAACTTTCTCTTCTTCCTCTTCAAGGCTGGCCAAAAGTTTGACTACTCCGTCAATAATAGCCTTGGGGCTAGCCGGGCAACCCGGAATAAATGCCGAAACCGGTATGACCTTGTTGATGCCGGAGCGAACATTATAACAGCCCTGGAAAACTCCTCCCGAACAGGCGCAGGTCCCCACAGCCACCACAAACTTGGGCTCCGCCATCTGCTCATAGATACGCACCAGACGAGACTCAACCTGAAGGGTCACCGGACCGGAGCAAACCAGCACATCGGCATGACGCGGAGTACCTTTAAGCAGAATGCCAAATCGCTCAAGGTCGTACACCGGAGTAAGTGAAGCCACTATTTCGATATCGCAGGCATTACAAGCGCCAGAGTTAAAATGCAATATCCACGGCGACTTAAGCCGAGCCCAGTTTACTATGCGCTCAACAGTCTTCATAAGCTTAGGATCTCCTCAGCAATACATATAATCCGATCACTATCACAAAAATATAGATCAACGCCATTACCAGCGCCCGCATGGTCTCCATGGGCACAGTGGTGACAATCAGTGTCGCCACGTGGGCAATGGTGAAAAAAAACGCATAAGGAAAGAATTGACTGTAGTCCGGCTGGGCCAGATGATCCGGTACATCCTCTCCACAAGCATAGGCTTCCCCGGTTCCGTGGGCCTGCTTTTTTCCGCGAAAAGCCATGCGGGAAAGCAAAACCGAAAACGCCCAGAAAAACACCAGAATAATCAAAAACGCTAATGGGGGGCTTAATAAAACATTATCCATAAATTAACCTTTAAGATTGCGAAGCTTTCGTGTATCCAGGGTGCCATTATGCCCGTGCAAGCCAATAACCACACCTGTAGCCACTACGATGAAAACCACTTCCACGACGATCAAGGTGATCACTATCGCCTGCGCCAAAGCCATATGACCAGTTACATATCCGGCGGTGATGATCAAAAGTGTCACCGCCTTGATCAAAAGCTCTACACCAATAAGGGCGCGAACCAGATTAAAGGTGAAAAATATGCAGTAAAACCCCATGACAAAAAGCATAATCGTAACGATAAAAATGTGAAAAAATAAATATGGATTTACGCTTGTCATTTCCTTCTCATCTCTCTGAATAGAACAATCACGCCGAATATGCCGGTCATGATAATAACTACCTGCCCCAATAAATCCAGATCCCGCATATTCCACAAGACCTTGCGCGCGTCAGCTTCAATCTCCGCAACAGGCAATTGAAAATTTAAGTTTACCTTTATAAAGCTTAGACCCACGCCCACGACTAGAATTAAAAGCGGAAGATAAATGAAACGGGCCAAGCGGGCCTTCATATGCTTGAGCACTTCGCTTTTTGTCAAAGGCTCGGTAAGACTGATTGTCGAGATAAAGATAACGGAGATGAGCCCGGCGCATACCGACAGCTCAAATACAGTGACCAACCAAGAATCAAACCTAAACATTAACAAAGTCAATATAACGCTGGTAAGCGCAAGTCCGATCGCTGAGCGGATAAGACTCCTGGTCATGACTGTCCATAATCCGGCTGCAACCAGAATGACCAGAATAAATAAATTTAGCGTATAATTAATTTGCATAAATTAAAAGGGAACAATACTCCCACTCCCACAGTTACCGCTGCCAGGATAATAGCGCAGATGATTAGATTCCACTCCCCCTCCTTGATCCGTGCCAAGTGATCTCCCACGCTGCCAAAAAATACTTTTCTCTGCAACAAAAGCATATATCCTAAAGTAAGCAGACTCGCTAAAGCAGCGATAAGAGCATAATTATAGTGAGCCGAGCTCCACAGCGCGATGATGATCAATAATTTGCTCCAAAATCCGGCTAGAGGGGGCACTCCGGCGATAGATAAGCAGGCTAGCGCGGAAGTAACACCCGTAACCGGCATCCTTTGCGCAAGGCCTCCAAGCTTATCCATTTCGCGTGTTCCGGTTGCGATTTCTAGCGTAGCGGCGTTAACGAACAAAAGTGATTTAAAGACCGCGTGATTAAAAAAATGAAATGCCGCGGCGGCAATACCTAAAGGCGTCGCAATTCCCAGAGCCAAAACAATATATCCGATCTGGCTAATACTCGAATATGCAAGCATTCGCTTAAAATCCGTCTGGGTTAAAGTAGCGATCGCGCCCACGACTACTGAAAGCGCTCCCGCAAATAAAAGCACTTTGTTAATAGGTGTATCAAAACCAAAAACCGTGACCACAATTCTGATTAATGCATATACTCCCACCGCCTTTGTGGAAACTCCGGCCAGATAAACGGAAACCGGGGCAGACGCGCTTGTATAGGCATCCGCCAGCCAGCCGTGGAAAGGGACAACTCCCGCTTTTATGAAAAACCCGCATAAGAATAAGCCAATAGCCATAAGTACCAAAGATGTGTGAGCGGAATTATCCAAGGCTGCCCTGACCGCCTCAAAAGACATATCTCCTGAAACAAGGAAAATAAGCGCGATACTTGTGAGCATAAAAATCGTGGCTATCGCGGAAAGGATGATATATTTAAAAGCCCCCTCAAAGGCGTCCCGGTCCTTGTTAAAACAAATCAAGATAAATGAAGAAATCGATACGACTTCAATAAAAACGTAAAGCGAAAAAATATCTCTGGCTAAGGCTATGCCATTTACTCCGGCGAAGCTAAGCAAAAGAAGACTGGTAAAATTAAACCTCTTCTCACCCTCCTCAATAAAACTACGCGAAACCAACATAGTTATAAAAACTACCATACCGTTACATAATAACAACAAGAGGCTTAAGTTATCCACCCCGATGTTGAACCTAAGCATCGGACTTACCGGGATAGAATAGATATCCCAGAAGCCAAATATCGCCAGAGCTACCAGAACCGCCTGAATCAAAGCCAAACTGAGCCCTACAACAAAAACTATCCGCTTCATCAAAGAACGAAACGGAAGATTCAGAATCATCAAGACTATTAATGGTGTGGTAATAAAGAAAGAAAGCATTTTATCCTCTAGCCATCAGAAATATGATCACCAAAAACATCCCGCCCAACGACCAGGCGACATAAAGCGTATAATCTCCGTTATGCCAGTAACGCAGCTGCCGGCTTAAACCAAAAACTATGTTTATTGAAAGCTTCTCATAGACCCAGTCAATTAAGCGGTCAATGGCATAAAGAATCCTGGCCAAGGCGCTCAGCAGTTTCAGGCCGATCTCATAAGGGTCAAAGAATTTTCTTTCCGCAAGCTCATAAATCTTCGATAAAACCGGAGCGTAATGTATGTAATTCACAGCTCTCACGCCGCTGCCTGTCGCCTTGACGCCTATCAGGTGGCTAATAATTGCCGCGGCAAGCACGATTAAAGTAAATAATACCAGAGTAAAATTTGTCGGGAATCCCGAGAAACTATGGCCTACGGCCCTCTCTCCTAAGATCGGCTGAATTAAATTATTGATCGGGTAGGCGTTAAACACGCCGAAAATAACGCATAATAAAGCCAGCACCGCCATTGGCGCCAGCATTAACCAACCCGACTCTTTTACATTCCTATATTCATCCCTGAGCTTACCTAAGAACGCGGCGTGACCAAGCTTCAAAAAAGAAACAGCAGTGAAAAATGAACCCAGTAGCGCTACCAGGTAAAATGCCCATCCCCTTTCTAAAGCGGCATCATAAATCAATTCCTTGGAAAAAAATCCGTTAAAAGGCGGCACGCCGGATATGGAAACCGCGGCAATCACAAAACAACCAAAAGTAATGGGCATCTTACGCATCAGGCCACCCAATTTCTCTAAATCAGTCGTACCCGCCTGCTTCTCTACTGAACCGCCGGTCAGGAACAAGCAGCATTTATACATGGCGTTATTAAGCATGTGAAATATTCCGCCGACAATGCCGATAGGAAGCGCGGTGCCTATACCCAAAATCATATACCCGACCTGGCTGATAGCGTGATACGACAATAAACGCTTATAATCCTTCTGGATCAAAGCCATCATCACCGCCAGGATTATAGTAATGCCACCGATAACCATAAGCATTATGCTCAAAGATGACTCCGGCATGAGATTAAACATATCCAAACATATTCGCGAAAGAAAATAAATACCTAAAAGCTTTTCAATGGCTGCCGGCAGGAAAGCCATGAACGGCAAGGGCGCATCCACCGCGGCATCCGGAACCCAGCTGTGAAAGGGCATAGAACTGGCCTTGGAAATCGCGCCGATCACCAGCAAAATAAAGGCGGTGGTCGCTAAAGGCGAAAGGTCAAGTGAGATCTGCGAAATATTCAAAGTACCAGCCAGATAACCGGTCAGACCGATCCCCAGCATCATGCATAGATCCGTCACCGCGCAGATGACAAATGCCTTAATAGCAGTGTGGTAAGCGTCTTTTGAGCCGATAGCGATCAAGCCGTATAAGGTTAAAAGCAGGCCTTCCCAGAAGAAAAGCATAAAGATAAGGTTATCGCTTAAAACCGCGCCACTTACAAAAGAAAGCGTGATCAATAGATAGCTATAAAACTGTTTGGCATAAGGTTTTGAGCGCAAAAATGACACGCAATACAAAGCGATAAGAAAGCTGATAGCTGTGGATGCACTTAGGATAAAAGAGCTAAGATGCTCAAGCCGCAGGTTAAACTCTATGCCAAAACCAATTCCCGGCAAAGCAAAAACAGCCTCTTTCTTAAATAGCGAGAAAGAGATAATCACGCAAGTAAAAGTCGCGAAAAGTGTGATTAGCTCTTTGATGAAACGCGCGCGCGAAGAGATCGTAAGGATCAATAGCCCTGCGATAAAAGGAATTAATATAGGTAATAGCAGTATGTTCATCTTATTGTGCTAACCCCAGCATCTGTTTAACCGCAGCCAGCGCGAAACGCGCAGGATACATTACTAATATCCCGGCTAACAAAGATAAAAACGCCAGCATAGCCACGGAAAAAACCATAGTCCTAGAACCTTCTTTAGCCGAGATTTTTGCTTCGCCAAGGAACACCATCCGAAATAGCCTGAACAAATAAATAACGGTCATGAACGCACCGATCAAAAATACAAAAGAAACCAAAAACTGCCCGCTCTGCACGCCGCCCATAAAAACCATTAACTTGCTAAAGAACCCCCCGAAAGGCGGAATACCCATTACGGAGAACGCGCAAAATAAAAACGCCATGGCGGTGACCGGCATAGTCCGTATCAGGCCGCCCAGCCTAGTAATATCCTTGGTGTGAGTGTTCTGCTCCACAATACCAGCACAGAGAAATAATCCGGCCTTAGCTAAACCGTGCATTAGTATATAAAGAAGCCCGCCGACAATCCCCACCTCATTACCGATGGATAGGCCAAAAAAGATAAAACCGATCTGACTGATAGTGGAATAGGCGACGATCCTTTTAAAATCCGTCTCAATAAGCGCGGCCGCGGCGGCAATGATCGCGCTGATAGCGGCTACCCAAGGCACCACCGCATGCCAGAATACCGCAATAGGAAATGTGGCCACAAATAAACGGGCATAGACATAAACGCCGATTTTAACCAACACTGCGGCGTGAAGTAAAGCAGTAACCGGCGAAGGAGCGACACCCGCATCAGGAAGCCAAGTCTGAAAAGGCAAAGTCGCGGACTTAGAGAGTATTCCGGCAAGTATTAAAAGCACCGCTATATTAGGAAGCGAGCTTGCCAAAAAATACTCCTTACAAACCGCCAGATCAAAAGAACCTGTCTGCTGATAGATAATAATAAAACCGATGAGCATAATAATAGCGCCAAGGAAAGTAACCAAAAACGCCTTGTCCGCGCGCAGAACATCGTTCTCGGCACGAAAAAACCCGATCAAACGCCAGCTACAAATAGCGGTTATCTCCCAAAATATATACAAGAATATAAGATTTGCCGAGTAAATAATCCCCATCATCGAGCCTAAGAAGAGGACTACCATTACGTAATATTCATTCTGGTTCTGATAGTGGGAGATATAATCAAAGGAATACAAAACGATGATCAGGCCGGTCAGCGAAGAAACCATAGCCATGAATACTGCCAACGCATCCGCGCTGAAATTAAAGTTAATGAAGGGTAAATGAAGACTGAAGCTAAGCGGTGACTGGCTTAAAGCTTGCGGAATCAAGCTTAAGGAACCGAGGAAAGAAACAGCCACTAAACCAAGAGCTAAAAAATTACGCAGCCGGACAGAAAGATATCCGGCAAAAGGCAGAAGAAACGCGCCAAGGATAGGAACGAAGATTATCGTAAGAATTGTATTAAGATTAACCATATAAAATAAAAAGCCTACCTAGAGTGTTCACAGGTAGACTTCATTACCTCAACCTGGATTAATTACCATGTAAATCAATAATATAATACTACTAAAACCACAGATTTTCAAGAGCTTTTGGGAATAAAGGCCGGGCCGGACAGCCTACCTAGGCTTATTCTTTATTTCTTTCGCCAGGATAATAGCCTCGGCGACATCACGCATGGTCTTTCGGGAGTCCATGCTCTGCTTCTGGATCAGCCGGTAAGCCTCAGTAGGCGAGATATTCGCCTCCTGCGATAAAATATCCTTGGAGCGCTCCACGAGCTTACGCGTAGTCAGCGCTTCTTCGGCGCTGCGCGCCCTTAAATCAAGCTCCGCGTTCTCAATAGCGATTGCCGCCTGATTAGCCAAAGCGGTCAAAAGGTCCATCTCCTGCGCGCTAAATTTGTGTTTTCTAGAAGTATAGCAATTAAGCACGCCGATCACCCTGGACTTTACTACCAGAGGAACGCACGCCAGAGAACAAAGCCCTTCAATCTTAGCGATATCACGGCTAAGATAACGCTCATCAACTCTTACATCAGGCACACAAATGGCCTTATTGGTCTTAGCCACAATGCCGGCAATACCCTGCCCAAGCTTAATATTCGGCTTCTTATTATATGCTTCCGAAATCGACTGCGTTGCCCTGACCATCAGCTCTCTTTTCTCCGGATCAAGCAGCATAAGCGAGGAAATCTTAGAATTCGTAACTTCCGCGGTCACCTGCACGATCAGACGCAAAAGCTCCTCCAGATAAAGGCCGGAAGTGATAAGGCTGGCGACCTTAGAGAGCGCTTCTATTTGCTTCACATATATCTGATAGTTTTCTTTTTTTGTGGCAGCCATATCTAGTTCTTCAGAAATAAAGCGATCCTGCGTAAAGCCTCTTTTAAATTATCAAAACCAAGCGCGTAGCACATGCGCACATAATCGTCAAATTCCTCACCGAACGCGGTCCCCGGAACAACCGCCACCTTCTGCTCTTTTAACAAGCCTTGAGCGAATTCCATGGACTTCATCCCGGACTTTTTTATACAAGGAAACACATAGAATGCGCCCTCCGGCTTAGCGCAAGTCAGGCCCATGCTATTGAGTCCATCAACCATCAACCCCCTACGCCTCCTATATTCGCGCTTCATCTCCTCCACTGATTTTCTACCAGAATGCAACGCCTCACACGCAGCCATCTGCGCGGTGATATTCACGCACATAATGGTATATTGATGGATCTTAGTCATCGCCGCGATGATCTCTTTGGGGCCGCAGGCATACCCCACGCGCCAGCCGGTCATGGCATAGCTCTTGGAGAAACCGTCCAGATAAAGAGTATTACTCTTTGCTCCCGGTAATGTCGCAAAATGGGTATGGTTAAAATCGTAGGTAAGATCCCCAT
>JAPLLR010000010.1 GCA_026387455.1 Candidatus Omnitrophota bacterium
CAAGATAGGATTCAGCAGTTCAGTGGTAAAGAGTGATCCAAATAGGTGTTAAAAGCAACCTTTGTGCAGGTACAAAAAGCTAGGAGGGAAAATCCATGTCTATACTAATTAAATCAGGAAAAAAATATTACGCAATACCGGCCAATGTTTTAAAAAAATGTAAGATTTCAAAGGCGCAGTATGACAAAATCGGTAAGAAAAAGTCTGCCGATGTAGCGGGACAATGCTGGGATGATTGTAGCTTAGTGGATCTCTCATCCTGCTGTATGGATAAAAAAAGTTTATGGGCATCTTGCCTGTAGCATTCAAAAAGAAGTTACCGAAATTTCAGGAATGTATGCTGCCGATGGGCAGATAACACGTCTCACCTGCATGGTGTGCGTAAAATCTGCCTCGGCAAAGCAAATGTATAGAGTTTGAAGTGTTTTTCGGTATTCACAAATGCAAAAGTGGATAGAGATGTCTAATGAACAACCTACTGCTGTTTTTGAAGTAACCCCAGAAGCGAAGTCAGAACTAACCTCGCTTTTTCCCACGGCATCCGTCACAAAAGCATACGAGTCGTGTTCGGATACCTGGATTCCCTCCCAATTCAATGTATCGGTTGATTTGCCTGACAATAAGAAGGCAGTGTATAATACTCTCACGTCTGCCCTCACCATTCTTAGGCGTGATTCCTGGCGTAAATATTTTTCTCGCGGCTCTAAATATCACGTACGTGGAAAGTCTATCCGACGGCCCATGCACCTTCTTTATGCAAAGGGGTTTTTTATCTCCAAGAATATTGACGAACTAGAAATTGTCAAACAACAATTTTTATTTTCCCGCTACAGGAATGATTTGTTGAGCTTAAATGTGGTGCCCACCTTGCGTTGCAACTTGCGTTGTCCGTATTGTTTTGAGGGAAAAGCTCAGATTACCCGTAATTGTAAATCAATGTCCAAGGAGACCGAACAGGCGGTTGTCGATTATATAGCCAGAATATCCCGAGAGAAACGAAGGGTACAGATTGTGTGGTTCGGAGGAGAGCCGTTACTCGCCGTTGGCGCGATAGAGCGCATTAGCACTCGGATTATTCCAAGATTTGATAGGGCGGGAATTGAATACCACGCCTTGCTATCTACCAACGGAACTTTGTTAACGCGCAGTGTCGTGAAACTACTCCATGCGTGCAAGATTTTTTTGCTACAGGTGACTGTTGATATCCCGAAATCAACAAAACAAGATGCGCGGGGACGGGATACTCGGGATAAAGTATTGGATAACATAGCCATCGCGGTAGAAAAACTGAGGATACACATTCGTATTAATTGTACTCAGGATAATGAGTCTGAGTTTGTACAGCTCTATGACGGTCTTGTGCGAAGGAATTTGCACAGGCGTGTGCAATCTATCAATATAGCCAATGTGTTTGAGCCAGAGTGCGCCAGGGACTGCTGCGTTGCGCCACATATTCCGCAACAGTCATATTTGCAAATTTTAAGACGGGAAACCGCTAGGGCGAAAGTACTAGGTTTGCCTTTTATGACGTTCGTCCCCTTGACAAAAGCCAGTAATGGCGGGTGTGCAGCCACGCGTGATTCTTGCGCGGCTATAGGCCCTGACGGCTTGCTCTATAAATGCGTTGAGGATTTGGGATTGGTTGACAGGGCGTATGGCTCCATCTTCCTTAAACGGCCTACTCAATTCAAGAATCTAATTCCCTGGCTAAATTATGATTGGTTTCAGTATGATATGTGCAAAAAATGTCCCGTACTGCCTCAATGTGCAGGCGGCTGCGCGCATAAAAGACGTTTTCAATCGGGAAAGTTAAAAGACGACGATCACTGTTATTGGTTCATACGCGGGAATTTAGAGAACAGGATTCGCGAGTTCGCGCTTAAAAGCATCAGTGTGTGACGGCGTAACAAATCTTTCTTGTCATTGTTTTAAAAAGGGAAGACGTGTGTGGTAAATAACAATTTCAAATAAAGGAGGTGAACGCAATGAAGACAATTTTAGAGTTGGCTCGCTGCAAAGGCAGTGTCATTAAAGAAGTAGAGGAGGCGCCCTATGATCATCACACTCAGCGCCGCGAGTTGGATCTTACGCGCCCCGGGCTTAAGCATGCCCTTAAGAGCAGCACCATGTTTGACGGTGAAGGCTCACAAGAGGCTGATGCTTGATTATAGCGGAAACTAAGCACCGAAAGCAGTGGGGATGAATTCCGTCACTTTTATCTATACAAATTCTTTAGATCTCACGGTTGATCTATTGATCTCTAAAATTGGAAGCGAGAATATTTTTCGCTTTAATCTTGATTTATGGCAAGAATACAAAATAAAAGTTGACCATTCTCAATTCTTCATCGAAAACCCGGCCGGTCGCTGTATTACCAGCAGCGATATCGCTAAGTTCTATTGGCGTAGGCCGTTTATGACGCAGCAGCTGTATCCTAACCGCAAGATCCGCCCCGAGATTGTCTATATGCAAGAAGAAGTTTCGTATGCGCTGCGCGATATGGTCAATCTGGCCTGGTCGAAAGGCAAGCTTGTTCTCGTAGAGCCCATGGCAGATGCCAGGATAGGAAAGTTTGTTCAGCTCAAAGTCGCGAGCAAGTATTTCAAAATTCCGCCATACAAATTCGTAAGTGGCTCGGCGGAATTTTTTGAAAAAGGAAAGTCTTCCATCGTTAAAAGTCTCACCTCAAAACGAGTGAATGAAAACGCGGTTCTCTATACCACGAGGGTTCAAGAGGATCAATTAGACCCCTCGACTCCATGGCTGATACAGGACTATGTAAATGCTTCATCCGATATTACCATTGTCTTTGTCAGGGGTAAGATGTACGGGTTTGAACTCAACCGAGAATCTTTTTTAGACAAAACCGTGGACTGGCGCGAAATGGGCCCCGAAACCGCTACGGACGCCTGGCGTGTCCATAACCTTCCTAGATCCCTTGAGCATTCCATAGTTCATTTTATGCACGACTTAGGGCTTCATTTCGGCCGGCTGGATATGCTGTATGCAAATGGGGACTACTTCTTTTTAGAGGTGAATGCTAATGGCGAATGGGCCTGGCTTGATTTCGAAGGGAAGGTGGGGCTTTTAGAAAAGATGGTCGAGGAGATATCGCCAAAGACCCCTTGCCACAGTATTCCAATTCCTCGCGCGATACACGTATAACAATGAAAAATATTTGCACATACCTTTATCCTCTTGTTGCCGCACTTACGCTTCTCGTTTTCACTCTGCCCGAGATCGCGGTCGCAGAAAATAGTTCCTGTAGCGCGATTATTATGGATACAGGAGGGAATGTTTCTTTGGTGCGGAATGGTAAAAAGAGAGAGGTTGGTTTAGGAGAACTGTTGTATTCGGGTGATGTGGTAGAGCTGGCAAAGGATGCCTCTCTTACGATTAATTATTTGGAATCCGGACAGCAGGAACAATGGCCGGGAGGCATGAAAGTTGTTGTGGGGAGTGCCCAAAGCAAGCGCATTCCTTCTGGGGTGATCATTGCAAACAATAAAGTGGTATTGCCGCAGCTAGATTCTCCGCAGAAGGGCAGTTTTACATTGAGGGGGCTGAGTAGTTCAGATGAGGTTACGCTCAACAGCAAAATAGAAGTAATCGGGCTTTCTAATACCGCTATACTTGAGCAACGGCCGACCTTCAGCTGGAAGTCGGTGAATGGCGCGGATAGCTATACGGTGACCCTTTATCTTGAGCCGGGCGCTAAATTTCTCTGGCAGAGTACGGCTACCGGGGAAGAGCTGTCCTACCCTCAATCTGAAGCCCCCCTTACCTTTGGCGCCCGCTATAAATGGGACGTCAAAGGTTTAAAAAATGCAAGAGTCATCTCCGAGAAACGCAGTTATTTTTATTTGTTAAAAGAAGGGGATGTTGCGGATCTAGGAGCGGGCATAGCGCGTTTCCAGGAGGAACTGTCGCGTGACGCTCAAAAGACAGCTACGCGCCTGGCATTTATCCTGTTTCTTGAGAATTACCGCCTCTATGATGACGCGCTTACGCAGTATGAAATTATCTGCGCAACATATAGCCAAAGCGATGCAATACGGCAACGCCGGGAAAAGCTGCTTCAAATCAGATATTCAAACCTCCATTACTAATACAAATGTATCACAAGGCAATGAGGAGACAAAACCCATGAACTTACAAAAATTTTATTGGTTTATTGCAATTGGCTGTTTTTCACTCTTTGGGTGCCTCGCAACGCCAAGCTATAAGGAACAAGTTGCCGTACCCGGAGCGGTCTACGGGCAGGGCGGTCCATTAGCAAGTATCAATCTTGGACTGGTGTACACCGAGAACACGGAACAAGCTTTCGACTACATGAGAAAACATATGCGTCACGGCCACAGAGTCTTTGTTCCGTTTCTCGAAAAGTGCGATCCGAAAAAGGTGACACAAGGATTGGACAAAATCATTCGGTCGCGTTTCAAGCGCGTGACGAAGTTTGCCAGTATGGACGAGGCGGTCAAATCCGACGTGGATCTGATCCTTGCATTTGATTATCGCTGTACGATCTGCCAAAAAGTCGACCAGAACACCACGGTGGACATCACCAGCACCTTTACGAATCGGCAGGGGCACATTATTGACACCATTAAAGGCAGCGGGCTCTCGACACCGGAGTATGTTTCCTTTAGCTATGGCTTCGATGCGGCGCTGGGGCCAGCGTTCAAGCAGTTTGAGAGCGGTCTGGACAAGTCTGAGCTGATGACTTCCTTTGCCCAGCGGCGTAGCTTACCGGCATCTGTCGTTAAAGCAGCGGAGTCTTCCCCGCAACCCGTAGAGCTTAAACCCGGGAGTTTCTACAACAAAAGCTGGGCGGTCGTGATCGGGATTAACAAATATGATTTCTGGCCGCCGCTGGAGTATGCGGCAAGCGATGCGCAGGTCGTTGCGAAGAAGCTTAGAGAGATTGGTTTCGATGAGGTCATCGAGATATTGGATAAAGAAGCGACTCGGGAACGCATTCTGACCGTACTCGGGTCCGAACTTCCCAAAAACGTCGGGCCGGATGATCGTGTATTGATTTTCTTTGCTGGCCACGGACAGACCGAATCCATGCCCGACGGGAAAGAGAAGGGTTACATTATTCCGGTCGACGGCGATATCACCAATTATTTTACGTCGGCCATCTCTATGCAGCAGGTGCGTGATATATCCGAACGGATTCCGGCCAAGCACATCCTGTATGCGATGGACGCCTGTTACTCTGGTCTAGGGTTCACCCGGGCTTTAGGCGTGGATCCGGGGATCAACGGCTACATCCAGAAAATTACCTCGTTGCGTTCGGTGCAGATGATCACCGCGGGTGGTAAAGCGGAGCAGGTCGTCGAACTTGATGGGCACGGTCTCTTCACGCAATATTTTTTGCAAGGGCTTGACGGGGAGGCTGACCGGGACAACGACGGGGTGGTGACCGCCTCGGAGCTTGGCGCCTACCTCATACCTCAGGTCTCGCGTGCCTCGGACAATCTGCAGACGCCGCAGTACGGTCGTCTCGAAGGAGAGGGAGAGGTAGTGTTCCTGGTTCCTGCCAAAAAATAATTCAGATATTCAGATCACCATATCTGTTTATACGATTATAGTTGAGATTTTGGATAGTTGTCTTATAATAGAGTTATCTGCGTTTAAGAGGATTCCCGGCTTTTTGCGCCCTGCAGGACGGCACCAAAGCATTGTTAACGTCTTAAATTAGAAATATATTAAGGAGATAAGTGAATATGCAGCATTCTATGATTTCAACTGCTTTTACACTTAATGGATTCCGGATTATTAAGGATTTAGGTCTTGTCAGGGGCATAACTGTTCGTTCTCTTTCTTGGGGAGGAATGTTTAAGGGTAGTTTTCAGATGCTTAGCGGAGGCCAGCTTAAACTATATACCGGACTTTGTGAAAAAGCCCGTGAGGAAGCATTTGAACTTATGATTAAACACGCCGAAGAGCTTGGCGCCAATGGAATAGTAGGCGTGCGTTACGATACAAATCCTTTGCAGGAGCTTGCTTCAGAAGTGTTGTGCTATGGCACTGCCGTTATGGCAGACTCTCTTTAATCCCATATTGTAAAATAAAGATAGGCAAAATGTATTATAAATTATAAACGTTAGTAAAAAGGCAGGAATATATGGCTAAGAAAAAAGCATCAAAAAAAGAGCTTCCATTTAAGAATCTTGTGGCGCTTGCCGCGTATCTATCCTTCGGGGAAGAATTAAAAGACGATGAGCTTCTTCGCCTTATTATGGAAATAGGAGTAGGGATGATGAGCGCCGACGAAGGCTCGTTGCTCTTGTTGGATAAGAAAAGGCAGGAACTGGAATTTATGATTACTATCGGCGAGCATGAAGTTCAGCAGCGCCTTAAGGGGCAGCGTTTTTCAATGCACAAAGGAATTACCGGATTAGCCGCGTCAACAGGAGAGCCTCAGACGGGTGCTCCTACTTATCACGGCGTAAAACAGGCAGATTATAAAAAGAAGCATCCAAATGAACCCGAAGCTGTGTTAGCCGCTCCGATGCTTGTTGAAGGTGAAGTTATCGGAGTAATTACAGCAGTTTCTTTTAAAAAGGGCCGATTTTTTTCAAGCCAAGATGTAAAGCTTTACAGCCGTTTTTCCCAGCTCTGCGGAATGGTTATACGCCAGCGCAGGCGCGAGGAAGTTGTGCGCAATATGCTTCTGGGAAAAAAGGGCGGGGTTAAGTTTTTAAAGCCTTCTGACAAGGCAGCTGTGGATATTGCGCGCAATCTCGGGAACCTTTCTCAAAAGCGGAAAGACTTAATGCCGCTTTGCGCGGATTTAGTTGAGATTATCGGCCGGATTGCCGGCGAGCTGAGGTGGAAGGGCAGCTTGTAAGAAGGAAAATAAGCAGTGAAAACCAAGGCTCACATTCTGCAACTTATAAATCCACGCTTAAATATAAAATGGCTAGTTAGCAATAGTACCGGTAAGGGAGTAAAGGTAGCTATTATTGACAGCGGTGTTGACGCATCACATCCGGCCCTGCGCGGAAAAGTAAAGCGAGCCTGCGTCGTCCATGACCATAATGGTAAAATCAGATGCCAGAGCCTCTCGGGTAAAAAAAGTTCTGACTCATTCGGCCACGGCAGCGGGGTTGCGGGAATAATCTTAGACTTAGCCCCCGATGCAGAAATAACAAGCGTAAAAGTTCTCGGAGAAAATAATACAGGCTCAGGCGAGGCCTTGATAGCGGGGCTGCGTTGGGCGCTGGATAAAAAATTTAAGCTCATCAATATGAGCTTGGCTACTATAAACGAAAAATTCGTTCCGGCGCTTTTTGAATTATGCGAACAAGCCTATGTCCAGGATACTATTTTGGTTGTTTCAAAACGAAACTTCGGGCCCTTAGGATATCCGGCGATGTTCTCCTCTGTTATAAGCGTGGATTGCGAAGATTACGAAGATAAATATAAAGTAACGCGTTATTTAAAAAATAGGATTCAATACGGCGCCAGGGGCCAGGATCTGGAGCTGGTGTATCTGAATGGGGAATATCACCGCAGCTCGGGAACTAGTTTTGCAACACCGCACGTAACGGCAATAGCGGCTCTTTTACTTAGCATCTTTCCTGATATCCGAAGCTGCCAGGTAAAGGCAGCGCTTGATAAATTTTCCCAAGATTACAACAACAAAAAAACTAAAGATAGGAGGTGAGTAAAATGGCAAGTGCTAAAGATGTGGCGTGTCTTAAAAGAGAACTGAAAAAAATCTCCACGGAATTCAAAAAATTCCGCAGGAAAGCTGCTCCAATGATGAAGAAGGCGGCTCGTGGAGGCGTGGAAGGTCAGGAGGTTCACGGTGGCTGTTCACCATGTATCGCTTGGACAGATATCTAAAATAAGGGTACACAAAGCCGGTGGCTTTATTATGTCACCGGCTTTGTGTTATCAGAAGCAAGGAGATTAAAAAAAGTGCCTTGTAATACTGAAACAGCTGTATTAGTAAAAAAGAACTTATTGGCAAAGCCGATGCTTGATTGGGATAACCCCAAAGAGGCCTTTCCGCAATTAACCAAAGATATATGCATGAAACAATGGGGGCAATATTGTCTGATAGTCAATAAGTGGACAGGCAGGCAATTACGAGTTTCGATAGAGCAGGCGTTTGCCCTTTGTCTTTGCTATGGCAAATTTAGCTTATCGCAGATTCTGGACTTAGTAAGTTATGCATTTAAAATTTCACCCACCAGGGCAAAACAGGAAATAAGGCCTATATTTGATAAATGCCTTGATAAAGAAATGTTCGCAATAGGTCCGCTTGCTCAGGCAGGCGCTACCAAACCTTTATGCGATCCGGAATTTATTCTTAAGGAAGCTACAAAGGGAAAGACGCCTCAGGGCCGGCGCTGCCCTAATCCCTTGTTTTTGGTAGCAGTATTAACACAGAAATGCGATATGCGCTGCATTTATTGTTTCCGCAGCGCGGGAACCCAAGCTAAATCCGAATTGAACACACAGGATTGGCTTAATGTTGTTGAGCAGGCCTCTGACATGGGAGTTGTGCGTTGTTTTGTGACCGGAGGAGAACCAACTTTGCATGAAGGTTTTGTGCCGCTTGTTTCTGCGTTACTTGTTCGAGGCATTTACCCATATATAAGCACTAATGCATTATATTTAAATGATAAAATAATAAAAGGCTTAGTCAAGTCGGGATTGAGAAGAATTCAAGTGAGCCTTGATGCGGCTGAGGAAGATTTATTTTATAAAATGACAGGAATTCAAAAGGGATTTGAAATAGTCTTAGATAATATCCGCAAGTTATCTGATGCAGGAATTGAGGTAATGGTTAAATCCGTGGTTATTCCGCTAAATTATAAATTTGCGGGAAAAATTATAGAAACCTGCTTGGATTTAGGTGTGCGTATCGTTGATTTCGCTCCTTACGGAAACGCGCCGTTTGGCAGGGGAGGCAAGGAGCTATTGTTAAGTGACGCGCAGCGCAAAGATTGTTTAAGCAGGCTTAATGAGGCAGAAGAACATTTTGGTCATCGCGTTACGATTATGGGGACAGGGTTAAAGAAATCTATGCAGTGGAAAAACCTTCCTGATCATTGCACAACCTGTGGTGGATTTATTTCAAGCATGGTTATCCAGCCAAACGGTGATGTTGGGCCGTGCGAGTTGTTGCCAAGCGTGGAATCATTAAAAATAGGCAATATTTGCCAAACTTCGCTAAAGGATTTATGGAATAGTCAGGGGGCGGAACGTATAGCAAATCCGCCGAAGGATGAATTGACGGATACCTGTCTTGAATGCAGGCACCTTAGCTACTGCCGCGGTGGTTGCCACGCCTACGCCTTGCTTTATTCAGATAACCCGTTTGCTCCTGACCCGCATTGCCCGAGGGTCAAACTTTCGGATAATCCGGTGTTGGCATATAAATAGAAAAACGTATGGAAATTGAACTGAAAGAAACTTTTCCGGTGTTGAATAAGACCACGGCATTTGTGCCGTGCAAAGATTACGCTATTTTGATGGATTTATGTTCAGGGGCGCACCTCCCGTTGGATCCGCGCTATGCTTTTTTGATCTCGCTTTGTAACGGCCGCTTTTCGAAAAACCAGATTTTTGATTTATCGCAAACCCTTGATAATGGACGGAAAATATCTAAAGATAGCCTGGAAGGTTTTTTAAAGGAGTCTTCGAAGAACTATTTGCATTTAAGAAATACTCCACTGCGCGAACCTATACAATTACCGGATCCGGTTATATTCGCGAAACAGGCTTATATGCCATCAAGTAATCCCTGGGACACCGGCATACCGTATGACCGGCCTGTGGAATTTGATCTTTATCTTACCAAGCGTTGCAATATGAATTGCTGTTATTGTTTTGTAGAATCCGGGCCTAAACAAGCAAAAAATGAATTGAGTTACAAGGAATTTATAAGAGTCCTGGAGGAGGCATCCGCTTTGGGAGTCTTACGTTGTACAATTACAGGAGGAGAACCAACGCTGAACAAAAACTTTATAGAATTGATAACGCGTTGCGTATCTTTAAGGATGCACGCGGCTTTAGCGACAAATGGCACCAGCCTATCTTGTAGGATACTTAGCAAGCTCAAAGATGCCGGGCTTGGAAGTATTCAGATTAGCCTCGATACATTTAAGCCTGATGTTTTTAAACAGATGGCTAAGACTACTTTTACCTGTGACACTGTGATTAAATCAGTAAAAGAAACCCTGCGCTGCGGGATACCGCTTTCCATCAAGGCGGTATTAACAAAAAATAATATAAATAGCGTAGATAAGTTTATTGATAGATGCGTTGATTTAGGCGTTAAGGATATAAGGCTGCGGAATTTTGAGCCAAGTTTGAAAGGACGCGGTGGATCCTCTTATTTTATAACTGAAAATGACTTGGAAAATCTCAAAGCGTTTGTCGAGCTAAAAAGGCGCTTGTTTGGGCAGGAAATAAAAATTTCATTGATCCTGACCGGTGAAAAGTGGGAACCGGGAAGGTTCCGCTGCTGCAGGCATGCCTTAAGCGGAATGGGTATATTGGCAAATGGTGATGTGACAGTATGCGACCGTTTTGGCCATGATAAGAGAATGGTCATCGGCAATGTGCGAAAACAACCACTCTCTAAGATATGGAAATCAGAAAAACATCTTAATATAACCAGGCCGGCCAAAATCAAGGCATCCGGGGCTTGCGCTTCCTGTGAGGATTTTGATAGATGCCGCACAGGCTGTTTTTTATACTCTTTATATTCATATGGCGATATTTATGCCCCTGACCCTCGTTGTTTTAGGGCCATATCCGGCGGCGAAAATAAAAATCCGCTTTTTGCCGACAAGATTATTTTGAACGGAGAACATCTGTTTTGCATCAATAATTAGACTGTTTTCTTAAAGCTTAAAACTTAACAAATATGAGACTCTTAAAAGAGCTATTAAAAAGGTACCTAAGGCAGGGGCTTGTACTTTTGGTAATTACCGTAGTCTTAACCTCATTGGGCGTTGTAACCATTGAATTAGGCCGCATAATTATAAATGCGATAACGGTCTCCTCCGGGCAAGGTAACGCAAAAGATTACCATAGCCTGCTGGTATATTGCGGCATCATGCTGTTGGTTATATTAATCAGCGGGGCGATAAATTATTGGATAAATATCCTTTTTACGCAGATAACACAATCTGTCCTAAGGGATATCCGCCTGAAGCTTTTTAATCATATTATGCAATTGCCGCAGGATTTTTTCAACAAGAATCCCGTAGGATCAGTCATGTCTTTAATCATTGACGACGTAAGCAACATCGGCCAGTTTTTTTCAAAAGTTTTCCTGCTTCCAATCATGAATATCATGATGATTATTTTTTATACTGTTTATATATTTTTCTTAAATTGGAAATTAGCGATTGCCGCGATCATCACTATCCCCGTAGTTGTCATTATATTGCCCAGGCTTAACCGCAGCCTTATCAAGCTCACTAAAAGATATAGAGATAGCGTAAGCGATATGTCCAGTTACTTTCAAGAGGCATTTTCAGGCATCGGCGATATCCGGTTAAGCCAAACATATGTATTTGAGGAAGCTAAGCTAAAAGAAAAAACCAACAAGTTTTTCGATATCAACCTGAATTTAGCCAGGACCACAGGCGCGTTTTCATTTTTAGCGAAAGTGGTGCGGCGGATCGGCCCATTGCTGGTCTATCTGTATGGCGGCATACTTTGCTTAAAAGGCGAAGTGACTGTGGGTACCCTGGTGGCTGGCATTGCCGTAGTTAATAGCCTATATGATCCGGTAGACTCATTTGTAACTTTCATTCAGGAATGGAAACAAGCAAGGGTCCAGTTCGACAAGATAGATGAATATTTTTCTTTGAAGCCTGAAGCGGAGGCCCTGCCAAATAAAGAAAAACAACCAGCTTTCTTCGGAGATATAAATTTTGATAATGTACGGTTTGGTTTTAACGATAAAGATATGCTGCTCAAGGATATTTGCTTTACTGCAGATTCCGGAAAGCATCTGGCCTTTGTGGGGACTTCCGGCTCAGGAAAGAGCCTCACAAGCGCCCTTATCACAAGGATTTATAAGCCTCTTGGTGGACATATTATTTTTGGGAAGGATGATGTTAATTCCATCCGACTGCATGAATTAAGATCCAGGATTGGGCACGTAAGCCAGGCTCCATTTTTATTCAATGATACGATCAAGAAGAATATTATTTATGCATTACTGCGCAAAAAAGGCGCTGATGCCAGCCGTATTGAGGAATGGATCGATTTTTCACTGCTTGACGATATTGACAGTTTAGAAAAACTGGATAAAGAAATTATAGGAATAATTAAGCAGGTCGGCCTTTGGGATGATATCTATGAATTGGGCCTTAGGTCAAGGCTCCAAGGAGCGTTTGCGGAAGTTGATATTGAAACAAAGGTTATAAAGGCGAGAAAGGCTCTTTTTAAGGATAATTTAAGCAGGCAAGGGCAATATCTGGAACATTATGACGAAAACAAATTCATGGAATATTGTAGCATAATTGAAAATATTACGTTTTGTCCAACGCCCGCAATAACAGAAGAATTCGGCTCCACTAAGGAATTCTCTAAATTGCATCTCAATGAGCAGCTTAAGGAAGGTGGACTATTAGATAAGCTTTTTAATATCGGAATACTGATGGTGCGGGAAGATAATTTTCTTTTAAGGGATCTTTATAAGAAAAAATCGCGTCTTTTGGAACATTTAGGTTTTAACAGAACACAAGTTGAAAAAAGGGTGCAGATTAATCAGGAGGTATCTATTGGGCAGGAGGGGTCTATTAATATGAAAGATCTCGACCAGTCACAGGTAGCAGATATCCTTGATTTGGCATACAGTTATATCCCCGGGAAATCAAAACAAGACCTTTTAGATGAAAAAACAAAGAATGATATAATAGCAGTTAGAAGGACGCTTAAGAATAATCTTCCCCGGGCATTGGAGGCAAAACTCAAGTTTTTTGACCCCGATAAGTATCTTGATTCAATGGGCATAAGGGAAAACATCTGTTTCGGAAACGTTAACTCTTTAAGGCAAAAGGCCAGTTCTTTAGTCAACGATTTGATTAAGAAAATTGCCAGGGATAGCGAACTTGATGAGTTGATTTTAAAACTTGGCCTTGAGTTTAATGTTGGGGAGAGAGGAAGCAGATTATCCGGAGGGCAAAGGCAAAAAGTTTCTATCGCGCGGATGCTGCTTAAGAATCCATCCATTTTGATATTGGATGAGGCAACCGCAAGCCTTGACGCATCTAGCCAGGCATGCATAACAGAGCTTATCAGGGAAAGATTTAACGGTAAAATAGTGATTTCCATCGCGCACCGTTTAAACACAGTCAAAGATTTTGACAAAATTATTGTATTTGACAGAGGGGAAATAGTCCAGCAAGGCAGTTTTGATGAGTTAATCGCAAATGAAGGGTTGTTTAAAAAACTATATAGCGAGTCTAATTAAATGAAGCTTACAACAGAAAAAGAGATTCAATATTTAAGAAATACCCCGCTTTTTCAAAACTTAAGATCCGAGGAACTTAAAATAATCTCTCTTGCTACAGAAAATTTTATTTATGAACAAGGCGAGGTGATCATAAATAAAGGCGATGAGGGAGGCGAGGCTTATATTATATATTCCGGCGAAGTGGAAGTTTTTAGCCCTCAAGAAGACGGAAAGGCCGTTATTTTGAATAAGTTGGGCGAGGGGGAAATGTTTGGGGAGCTTGCGCTTTTTGGCGAGGGATTCCGCTCGGCGTCAGTCAAGGCAAATAAGGAAACATTGGTGGGGGTCATTTCTAAAGAAAAACTTTATGAAATCATCCGTGAATTTCCTGATATCGCTATTCAGATTCTTAAAGTCCAGACACAGCGGTTCTCAAGGACAGAAAATCGTCTGATGGGGTTATTGAAGGGGAATACACCTGGCCTTAAAGGATAGGCCAGTGTTCCGCTTTCTGCGGAAGGAGGATAAAAAATGATACAAAGAAGCCTTGTTTTTAAGCTTATCTTTTTTATTCTCTTGTCGACAAGCTTCTTTTATGTGAATAAATGTCTCGCGCAAGAACAAGTCTACAGCGCCATGGTTATGGATGTAACTGGAAATGCTTCGGTGCAGCGCGGCGGGAAAAACGAAAAGAGCCCTCTTAAAATAGGCGATCTCCTTTATCCGGGCGATGCCGTGGCCGTCGCAAAAAAGTCTACGCTGACGATTAATTATCTTGCCAGCAGCCGGCAGGAAAAATGGCCGGAAGGGACGAAATTTTCTGTAGGGGGTTTAGAGACAAAAAATGCACCTTCCGGAGTGGAAAAATCAATTGAAGAGGTACTTCTGCCGCAAGGGCCGTCCAACGAACATATGGGAGGATATGTTCAGTATGATTTAGCACCTCCAACACTGCCGCCTGCCGTTGAGAGTCAGGAGCCTATTAAAGGCGGAGGGGATAGCGAAAGCCAGCCAAGCACAGGCGGCGTAGAACAAGGAAGCA
>JAPLLR010000002.1 GCA_026387455.1 Candidatus Omnitrophota bacterium
CTTTGCCATCAGTGTCATACTGCTATCAAAAATAAGAACAGGGTTGATGGCAATGGCAGCAGTTGTTATATAGTAATCTATCATCACTCCATACATCTATTTATACCAAAACACACCAAAAGGTCGGGGCAGAAAATGAAAAATTTTTCAATCACGGGTATGAACCGCAGGGTAAATTCAAAATCCAAATTCCGCCGCAAAGCAGCGGGGTTCATACCCTCCGACTTCGTCGGGATTGTTCGACTTACAAATTTCAATGCACTTTGTTTTTGAAATTTGAGTCTCACAAACAAAATAAAAAATATTGGCTATAGTTTAAAATAACGTTTATTTTTCTCTATATTTGTAAAAAATCACTCATGAATTACGCTAAGATAAAAAAGGAACTACTCAAGCTTTCTAAAGAAGAAAGGGAGCAGATAATTAAAGAAATTAACCTGGAACTAAATCCACCAGTACCAACCAAATCAAGTGTTCTGACTTTTCGTAGGGATAAGCTAAATAATAAGCAAGGGAAATGCCCGTATTGCGCACATACAGGGTATGTGAGATATGGTACTGATAAAGGAAGTCAACGGTACAAGTGCAAATCATGTAATAGAACTTTTACTGAATATACAGGAACCTGGTTAGGTGGTATCCATAAAAAACACCTTGTTGATAATTATATTGAGATGATGGAGAGCAAGTCAAGTTTGGATAAAATAAAAAACCAATTGGGAATCAACAAAAAGACGGCATTCGATTGGAGGCATAAGATATTATCCTCGGTTGAACATTCAGAAAAAAGGGCATTTGAGGGCATTACTGAAAGTGATGAGACCTATTTTCACTTATCAGAAAAAGGAATAAAACAAATTGTAAGAAAGCCAAGAAAGAGAGGGGAAGCAGCAAGCAAAAGAGGGATATCTGATGAACAGGTCGCAGTTATTGTGACAGCAGACCGGAACCGGGAGATTGACCTATCGGTGGCAACTTTGGGCCGAATAAAGAAACAGGATATAAAGAGAGTAATGGATAATCGAATCGCTGAAACAACTATACTCTGCAGCGACAGTCATGCGAGTTACAAAGGGTATGCGGTGGATAGAGGACTTGAACATCATGCAATCCGGGTAGATTTGAAGCAATATGTTAAGCAGAAAGTCTATCATTTGCAGCATGTAAACAATATCGATAGTCGATTAAAAAAATGGATCCAAAACGACTTTAACGGAGTATCTACTAAGTACCTTCAGAATTACTTGAATTGGTTTAGGAGTAAGGAGCTTCTAAAAACCTCCCAGAACTTCACGAAAGAATTTAAATCCCTTTCGTTGGAAGACGACCAAGCCAAGGTTCGATTTAAGTCTATTCCAATGGGGTATATTCTATTAAAGAAAAATTCATCGCTAAATTAAACTATAGCCAAAATATTTTGTAAAGCATTCATAATCAATGATAAAATTTTCATAAAAAACCAATAATTTTTAGCCTACTATAAAAATACTTACCGCAATCCACCCCTCTACAAAATCCGCCTCTCTAATAGCAATATAAAATGTCGGTAACCCGGCAAAATCCTGCTGCCCCACTCCCTTATTCGAAATCAACACCCTCGGCGGAACAGGCTCTTCACTGCCCTCCAGCAACAAGCTCACCTCAGCCTTCCCCTCATTCACTGCGTAAAACTTTATCGATAGCCGGCCATATTCACACCCTGCCAACTCCTGGCTCTGCCCGGCATAAATACGGTATGTCGACCAAAACCTCGGCGTCCCCGGTGTACCGGTCACCTTGCGCCATCCCTGGTTATGCAGCTCATCATAAAAAATATACCCCACCTGGTTACTATAGTAGCCAATACTAAAATATTCATTCTGCAAATTATTATCGATGATCTTGAGTGACCTGCCCTCGTACTCCGATTTATCCGGCCTGGCTATCGTTTCACTTTTCAGGATCTTGTCCCCTACCCTCACGTCAATTTTCAAGTCAACCGGCTCACCTTTGGTGGTCAGGGCATAGGCATTATCCGGGTCTCTGTCGACTTTAATATTAAAATGATAAATCACCTGTGCCAACCCAATTAAGGCCGCTAAAACCAAAGCAATGATCAATGCAGCTTTTACCAATCTCTTATATTGATATCGGAATATAAAAGCGATAATCACCAAACCGACAATAGCCGATGGTAATCCGATGTTTGTAAGAAGCTCTAATCCGCTCATTTAATTAAAATTAAATTCATTCATCAGATTCCCCTTCACATGTCCCCGCGCAAACGGGGATCTGTCAGATATCCTGCCCCACTAACAAGCTGTAGGGCTGGGAGCTTAGGTCATCAAATTCATCCCCCTCAACCCTTTCTCCCCCTCTCACTGGGGAGAGGGGGTCGGGGGGTGAGGCTATTGTTCCTGTCCCGCTAACAAGCTGCAGAGCCGCGGGGTGAGGACATCAAACTCCTCTACCTCTCTCACCTCTCTACACCTCTCCCCCCTTCTCCCCCTCTCCCAGGGGAGAGGGGGTTGGGGGGTGAGGTCACTCCCCTGGGAGAGAAGGTCGGGGGGTGAGGCTAATAAAAACAGTCAAAAAAATGCCTCCATAACTCCCCTTGAAAAGGGCTTTTAACATATACCCGCTTGTTTCAGTGCCTTTGTTTCTTATAGCCGTTTATCAAATCAGGATGGATCATGCCATCGTTTCTTTATATTCCCTAAATGCCGAATTGCTTTGTGTCGATCCACTCCAGTGATAACAGGGACCAGAAATCCTTAGCCAGCTTGTTAAGGACATAATCATAGGGCAGCCAACCGTATCCATTATCACCCCAGCCCTTTCCCCATGAATTGCGTATCAACAGAGCACCAATGGTTTCCTTGTTACACTTCGTATTCTTTATCTTTTTAGCATTATCGTAACCTACCGCAACGATGGCATGACCCCAAATGGCTTGCTCTCCGGCGCAGGGATATGGGATGCCGCCTTTAATATTTGTGTTGTCAAATGAAGGAAATCCCCAGAATCCGAACATGGAAGGAATGCCGGCGGCAAGATACTGTTTTACCGTTGAAAGCACTGTTGCCGCCGGTACATTGGCACCGACAGGATCATGACAAAAATATTTGAGTGCCTCAAAGTTGTCAGCCACAGAATAGACAAAGGCAGGTGGTTCCCTGTCAAATCCATCCGGCTCAGCCCCGGGCTTATCCGTATAAGGCCAGTATTTTTCGTCAGGCACGCCGCACAAGACAAGTGCTCCCATGACATTTCGCAGCCAGGCTCCCGTGTCGCCCGTCACCTTCATTAAGTTTCTGGTTGTTTTGTACACAAAGAGACGTGAACCTTCAATGTGCTTCCCATGTGCCCGGCGTTCAAAATATTCCACAATACCCATACCGGCATGAGCCGTGCAGGAACCGAGATTCATCTGGTTTTCAACGGGAGAACACCACTGCCGAAGATCAACAGATGCAGGAACTGAGAAGGACTTGACACCCATGCCAAGTTTTTTCGACATATCTGTAACAACCTTATTTTCTACAGAATAGTCGCGCAAGTCAGGCATTGGCGGCAACCAGCCTGTCCCCATTAGTTCCTTTGTTTCAGGAATCTCGACTTTTTGATATAGTGCATACATAATTACCTCCTTTTTTAGTGATTTATAGTCTCATTCGTTTTTGAAAAATTTGAGTCTTATTGATTATACAGTTCATTTCACTCACTTCTTTGATCGGTTTATTACGTT